>NZ_JACSMK010000016.1:0-41869 GCF_018618595.1 Exiguobacterium sp. s133 | reverse complement strand
CGTTGACGAAGCTTGCGCTTCATTCATTGTTTGTATCCGAAGATACGTTTTTTGCCTCATCGTTCAGTTTTCAAAGTTCGTCGTGTCGTTTTCAGCGACTTTAATATCTTACCAAGTTATCAACACAATTGTCAACAACTTTTTTTGATATTTTTTTCGGTGTGTCACAACCATTTGCGGCACAAGAAATAATATACCATGGCTTTTTCGATTGTACAAGCATTTTATTAGAAAAACATTTAAAAAGATTATTTACCCGTTTTATTGCTGATTGATTCCAATTCATCATGTCTTTTCGAGCCTTCATTTTTCATAATAAAGCTCCCTCTCTACTATATATAGAAGAAAGGGAGCAAACGTGTTTGTTAGTTTTGTTGGTGGCGCATCGTTGGGAATAAGAGAACGTCCCGAATCGATGGTGCATTTGTTAGCAACATGACAAGGCGATCGATTCCGATTCCAAGTCCACCCGTTGGCGGCATTCCGTATTCCAATGCTTCGATGAAATCATTATCCATCTCGTGTGCTTCGTCGTTCCCAGCTTCCTTTTCAACAAGCTGTGCTTCGAAACGTTCACGTTGGTCGATTGGATCGTTTAACTCCGTGAAGGCATTCGCATGTTCACGACGCACGATGAATAATTCGAAACGATCCGTAAAGCGTGGATCTTCTGGGTTTTTCTTCGCGAGTGGTGAAATTTCAACTGGGTGACCATAAACGAAAGTCGGTTGAACGAGTGTCTCCTCGATTTTTTGTTCGAAGAATTCATTTAAGATATGCCCCGTCGACATATGTGACTGAACTTCGATTCCGTGTTCATGGGCAAGTTCGTGGGCCCGCTCTTTCGAAATATCATCAAAGAAATTGATTCCTGTCGCTTCTTTAACGAGATCTGCCATATGGGCACGTTTCCAACCAACCGTTAAATCGATGACGTCTTCGCCATACGTAACTTTTTTTGTCCCAAGTACTTCTTGAGCGACGTGAGCAATCAGGTTTTCTGTTAAATCCATGATATCTTCATAGTCCGCATATGCCTCATACAACTCAATCATCGTGAACTCTGGGTTATGGCGTGTTGAAATTCCTTCATTTCGGAAGACACGACCAATTTCATATACTTTTTCAAGTCCACCGACGATAAGACGTTTTAGGTGCAATTCAATCGCAATTCGCATGTAAAGCGTCATATCAAGAGCATTGTGGTGCGTGATGAACGGACGGGCAGATGCTCCACCTGCGATTGTGTGTAACATCGGTGTTTCGACTTCCAAGTAGCCGAGACTATCGAGGTATTGACGGATGCCTCGAATTACTTTGCTTCGGGCGATGAATGTCTCCCGTGATTCCGTGTTCGTAATGAGATCGAGATAACGTTGACGGTACCGTTGTTCCACATCTTTTAATCCATGATATTTATCTGGAAGCGGACGAAGTGCTTTCGTCAACAATGTAAACGACGTGACATGGACTGATAACTCGCCGACGTTCGTTTTAAAGACATAACCACTGATTCCGATGATATCACCTAAATCGCATGTCTTGTAAATTTCATATGCTGCTTCTCCGACATCGTCTTTCCGGACATATAACTGAATTTGACCTGTCACATCCTGAACGTTCGTAAATCCAACTTTCCCTTTACGGCGTGTTGTCATGACACGTCCCGCAATCGTTACTTCCGGTTTTAATTCAGCTAATTCCTCTTTTTCGTTCTCGCCGTAAGCTGAACGAATGCTTGCTGTATCCGTTGACCGTTCAAAACGAGCACCGAACGGGTCGAGTCCTTGCTCACGCATCGCGTTCATCTTACCGAGACGCACCTGCATTTGATCATTCATTTCCATGTCCTGACTCACTGTATTCACTCCTTCTAAAAATTGTTCACGACGGTCTTCATCATTCTGCATCAAAAAGCTGCCGGCATGACCGACAGCACCTTGAAAAAAACCGATTCGCTCATCTTTAATGCAATTAGCGTACCATAAAACGGGTAATGCCGACTATACTTTACCTGTCACGCATGTACTGCGGTTGTTTCCAAGGTTTCGACATACTGACGTAACAACTCTTGAAGACCGGCATGGGTATCAATATCGAATAAGGCTTTTCGGACTTGCCCGTTCCCACTTAATCCTTTGAGATACCACGCGACGTGGGTACGCATTTCACGAACGGCTAGTTTCTCACCTTTCAGTGCAACGAGTCGTGCCGCATGCAACAAGCAAATATCAATCTTTTCACGTGGTGTCGGCTCGGCTGGTAACGTCCCGGATTCGAGATACTGGATGGTCTGATAGAGCATCCATGGATTGCCGAGCGCCGCCCGACCAATCATCACACCATCTACACCGATTTCATCAATCATCCGTTGCGCGTCTTGCGGCGTTTGCACATCACCGTTTCCGATGATCGGAATCTGCACTGCCCGTTTTGCTTCCCCGATGATGTTCCAGTCCGCAACGCCCTCATACTTTTGCGAACGGGTCCGCCCGTGAATAGCAACCGCCTTTGCTCCACCCGCTTCCGCTGCCCGGACATTATCGACACAATAAATATGATGACTGTCCCAGCCTGTCCGCATCTTGACCGTGACGGGCTTCTCGACCGCTTGCGATACAGCATGAACCATTTCATATACTTTATCGGGATCAAGCAACCATTTTGCACCGGCATCACATTTCGTGACTTTTGGAACCGGGCATCCCATGTTGATGTCAATGATATCCGCATTCGTGTTGGCATCGACATACTGTGCCGCCTTTACGAGTGTCTCCTTCGATCCGCCGTAAATCTGCAGACTGAGCGGCTTTTCGCGTTCGTCGACATACAGCATCTCTAACGTCCGTTCATTTTCATACAAAATCCCTTTATCGCTGACCATTTCCGCACAGACGAGTCCTGCCCCGAATTCTTTTGCAATCAAACGAAACGCAGGATTGCAGACGCCCGCCATCGGTGCGAGGATGACACGATTGTTCAGTTCGACGTCACCAATCTTAAAACCTGACATGTAGCGCTCTTCCTCTCTTCTTCAATACCCTCTATTCCTTCACGATTCGTCTGACGCCCGCTCGTTCCGTTTCCGGTAGTTGCGCGTAGAGTTCCTCGACCGTCCTCTTTAAATGCGGTACCTCATATTGCGGATTCAATTCCTGCAACGGCGCGAGGACAAATGCCCGCTCTTGCATCCGTGGATGCGGCACCGTTAATCCTTCTGAATGTATATCATCTGTATTATAAAGGATGATGTCAAGGTCTAACGTTCTCGGTCCATTCTTGAACAATCGCTTCCGTCCTTCTTGGCGTTCGATGCCCTGCAAGTGCTCGAGCAACACCTCCGCGGACCAACTCGTCTCAAGTTCGACGACCATGTTGTAGAATAAATCTTGATCGAGGTAACCGACAGGAACGGTCTCATAAATCGAGGACGGGCGAATCGCTTGAATCTCCGGGTACGCCGTCATCGCTTCAATTGCAGCATGTAAGTGCCCGGCCTTATCCCCGATGTTCGACCCAAGGGCGATGTAAGCACGGTTCATGCATAATCCCCCCGAACCCGATTGATTTCTACCGCGACATGCTCATAGTGCCCTGCGATCGGTGGATCAGGTTTGATGACTTTGACGGTCGCTTCCAAAATTCGTGGATCGAGCAAAAAGACGTGTCGGACGATTCGGTCCGCGAGCGCCTCGACCAACTGAACGGCCTCCCCTTCGACGACATGTTTCGTCGCTTCATAGAGTTCCGCATAATTGACACTTTCCCGTAAATCGTCCGTCTCGCCGGCGCGTGATAAATCAAGTCCGATGGATAAATCCACATTAAAGCGCTGTCCTAACTTCGTTTCTTCTGCGAACACTCCATGATAACCATAAAAACGCATCCCTGAAACGTGTATGCGATCCATCTTCATTCCCCCTTCGGTAATTCTGCTGCAAGCATCGCGTCCATCATCAGAGCGGCCCGCTTGATTTCTTTCACGTCATGGACACGCATCCACTCGCAACCTTGTTGGATGCCGTAACAGACGGTCGCAATCGTCCCTTCCACCCGTTCCGCCGCCGGGAGTCCGAGCGTCAATCCGATGAGTGACTTTCTCGACGTCCCGAGCAGGACGGGGTATCCGAAATCTGTCGCGATCGCGAGGTGACGCATCAAAAATAAATTCTCTTCATACGTTTTCATGAAACCAATCCCTGGATCGAGCCAAATCCGATTTTCCGAGACACCCGCCTGTTTCGCTAATCGGATTGATTCTTCAAGGTCGGCGCGGACTTCAGCTAAGACGTCTGTTCCGTGTGGTTCCGTCCGATTATGCATCAGGATGATTGGGACTTCGTGCCGGGCGGCGACCGTTACCATTGAACGATCCCCCCATTTCGAACCCCAGACGTCATTGATGAGATCTGCACCGGCACGGACAGCGGCTTCAGCGACTTCCGGTTTATACGTATCAATCGAAATCAAGACATCGAGCTCACGCTTCAAGCGACGAATCACTGGAACAACGCGGTCGATTTCATCTGCTGCTGAAACAAATGTCGCACCCGGTCGCGTCGATTCTCCACCAACATCGATTGCATCTGCCCCGTCCGCAACAAGTTGCCTAGCATGACGAACAGCGAGTTCGACATCAACGTATTGTCCACCATCTGAAAACGAATCCGGCGTCACATTTAAAATTCCCATGATTTTTGTCAACGTTTTTCCCTCCTCGACCACCGCGTCTCGACGGCCTCATCGAATAGCTGACGCACACGTTGATAGCCGCTTCCCGATTGACCCGGGAACGTTCGTCCGTCAAGTGATGAAACGGCGACTGCTTCTTGAACGGAATTCGTGTAGAGAATTTCGTCTGCCTCCATCAACTGTGGCAATAAAGCAAGGCGTTCTTCGACCATAAGTTGCTCCATCAAGAACTGGCGGGTGATCCCATTCAAGGCACCCGTCTCAAGCGACGGTGTATACCACTTCTCCCCATAACGCCAAAAAATGTTCGAAGTGATGCCTTCACAAATGAATCCTTCCTTCGTCAAGAAGAGCCCTTCCGCTTCCGGATTAAACAGTTGGCGTTTCGCAACTAGATTGTTCATGTAGTGATGCGACTTTAAGCGATACGCCGTTTCCGGTGTACTGCGTGGCAACCGGACCGTTTCAAGCGCCCGCTCCGTCGCTTGTCGCGCACCAATCGGTCTCGCATAAATCACGACCGTCGGCGTGTCATACCGCTCAACGGAGAGTCCGATATCACGGGGACCAGCCGAGACATTTAAGCGGATGTATAAATCAGTCGTCGCATGGGCACGGTATAAGGTCTCAATCGCAACTAACAGTTCATCCCGCGTATAGGGGATGACGATTCCAATCGCGGCACAACTCATCTGTAGCCGTTTAATATGATCATCAAATAAAAATGGATGTCCTGCATACGTACGAAATGTCTCAAAAATCCCCATTCCATATAAATAACCATGGTCAAATGGTGAAATCCGAACGTCTTCTTCTTTTACTACCTGTCCATCATGCCAAAGATACATATCGATTCAACTCCAAAAAGTTTTTTAACATCCGTTTCCCGTCTCGGGTCAAGATTGCTTCCGGATGAAACTGGACACCGACGATCGGTAACTCGCGATGTCGCAGGGCCATGATTTCTCCCCCTGCTTCCGCTGTCACTTCCAGGGCATCCGGAAAGGTCTCCCGCTCGACGACAAGCGAATGGTACCGTGTCACTGGTGTATCTTGAGCGATGCCTTCAAACATCCCGGTCGCGTCGTGAGACAATAACGAAACTTTTCCGTGCATTAAGTCTTGTGCCCGGACGACTTGTCCGCCGAAGACTTGTCCGATTGCTTGATGACCGAGGCAGACACCAAGGATAGGCAACTTGCCTGCGAAGTATTCGATCGCAGCAAGGCTGATGCCCGCCTCGTTCGGAGTACAAGGTCCTGGCGAAATCACTAGGTGATCGGGTTTGAGTTGTTCAATCTCCTCGAGTGTAATCGCATCATTCCGAAACACCTGGATCTCTTGCCCGAGCTCCCCAAAGTATTGGACTAAGTTGTACGTAAATGAGTCATAGTTATCAATCAATACAATCATGTCGTTCCCTCCGCCATTTCTTTTGCGACCCAAAGTGCCTTTGCCTTACTGAGTGATTCTTCATATTCGCTCACTGAACTAGAATCGGTGACGATTCCTGCTCCCGCCTGAATATAAGCGACGCCATCTTTGGCGACGAGCGTCCGAATCAAGATGTTGAAGATCGCATCGTCCGCCCAACTGATAAATCCGAGTGACCCTGTATAAATACCACGCCGGACCGGTTCTAACTCCTCGATGATCTCCATCGTCCGGATTTTTGGTGCACCGGTGATCGTCCCACCGGGGAACATCGCTGCGAGAACATCGCTCGCACCTTGGTGTTCCGCTACTTTCCCACGGACATTCGAGACGATATGTTGGACATGAGAATATTTTTCGATCACCATCAATTCATCGACATGAACGGACCCATACCGGCTGACCCGTCCTAAATCGTTGCGTTCTAAATCAACGAGCATGACGTGTTCCGCCCGCTCTTTTTCATTATCGAGCAGCGTCTTCGCAAGCGCTAAGTCTTCCGCTTCATCCTTCCCGCGCGGACGTGTCCCAGCAATCGGACGCGTCGCGAGATCGTCTCCAATTTTTTCGACGAGCAACTCGGGTGACGCTGAGACGAGCGTCAACTCTTCATCGACGAAGTAGCCCATGTACGGCGACGGGTTCACCTGCCGCAACACGTCATAGACATGAGCCGGCGATGTTAAGAGACGTTCATGTTGACGAACCGCAAGATTGACTTGAAAGACGTCACCCGCTTCAATATAACGTTTGACGCGGTCTGCCGCCTCGACAAAGTCGGCTTGTTCGAACGACCGACCCCGCTCTAACCGTTCATTCAAAACCGGGCGAAAGACTGGCGCAGGACTCTCCACTTTCCAAGCAAGTACTTCAGTTTCAAGTGCTGCTTCCGCTGCCTCGACCGTATCACGCGTCACGGCAACGAATAACTGACCTGCCTGTTCGTCATACACGGCGACTTCATCGTACCAATACAACGAAATATCTGCTGTTTCTAAATCGTCCTCCGCTTCGTCCGGTAATCGCTCTAAATACCGGACAGCGTCATAACTGACGTAGCCTGCCAGTCCACCGAAAAATGCAGGCATCCCGTCCGGACGAGCCGATGCATGACGCGCGCGTACTTCTTCAATTAATGAAAACGGAGAATCTGTTCGTTCCTCGACACCATCACGTGTTGTAATCGTCGTTTGTCCGGATTTCGTGCGTAACTGCCCGACCGGGTGCACACCAGCCATCGTATAGGAACCGATACGACCACTTTCGAGCCAGATATGACCGGTTTGTTCTTTTGTCCGCTCCACATAACGGTTATAAAATTGTTCCTTCGTCCATGTAAATGCTACATATCTCGTCTGTCGCACTTGCGTCCCCCACCTCTGTACGTATTCTGTCCTCATTATACGCAAAAAAAAGGCACGCGGGAGTCGAATGACTTCCGTGTGCCTGAAAAAAATTATAGTTTCGAACCTTCTTCTTCCTCGACTTGATAGAGTGGCGTACTGAGGTAACGTTCTCCATTCGAAGGAATGATCGCTAACACATTTTTGCCTTTTCCAAGACGTTTGGCCGTTTTAAGAGCTGCAGCGATTGCAGCACCTGAAGAAATCCCACCGAGAACTCCGTTTGATTTCGCGGCACGGCGCGCATGATCAAATGCTTCTTCCGTCGTGATTTGTTCGACACCGTCATAGATGTGTGTATCGAGAATCGAGGGTACGAATCCAGCACCAATTCCTTGGAGCTTGTGCGGACCCGGTTTACCACCCGAAAGAACAGGTGAATCCGTTGGTTCGACAGCGATGATTTCGATTCCCGGGAAGGCGTCGCGTAATACTTTACCAGCACCCGTGATCGTCCCACCTGTTCCGATTCCGGCGATGAAGGCATCCAGTGATAGTCCTTCGAACGCTTCAACGATTTCAGGTCCTGTCGTCTGTTCGTGGACGACGGGGTTCGCTCCGTTGTTGAATTGTTGCGGCATGAAATGACCATGTTCCTCTGCTTCCGCCGTCGCTCGCGCGATTGCACCCTTCATTCCTTCCGGACCAGGTGTTAAAATCAACTCCGCGCCGTACGCACGAAGAAGAGTTCGACGTTCCATGCTCATTGTTTCTGGCATGACGAGAATGGCCCGGTATCCTTTCGCTGCTGCGACCATCGCTAGACCAATCCCGGTGTTGCCACTCGTTGGTTCGATGATCGTATCGCCCGCTTTCAGTTTCCCAGCATCCTCTGCCGCTTCAATCATCGACAGCGCAATCCGGTCTTTGACACTTGACCCGGGATTCATGTACTCCAGTTTCAAGTAGACATCTGCATCCTCTGGTCCTGTCAGATGGTTCAATTTGACGATCGGCGTGCGGCCGACTAAATCTAGTACTGAATTTGCAATACGCATGACCATTCCTCCTCATAATGAAAAACCTTTAATTCCAAGTAATCCGATAAATCAATTATCAATGGACTGGATGAAATCTGTCAATCAAAGCGCTCCACGGTAGGTTTCGTTCCATTTTTGGATTGACGTTCTACCGCTTCTTGAATCAAACGATCGAGTGTATCTTGTTCGTGTTCTTTACGCATTACTTGATAGACATCCGCTCGTGTGATGTCTTCGTCTCCGACTGTCGCGACGACGTCTTCAAGCGGTCCACCGATACTTTCTTGGACGATCTTCGGAGAATCAACTTTCGGTAGTTCTCCCATGAAGGCATATGCTCCCGTTAAAAAGTTCGTCAACAGTAAGATGAAAATCAACATCCACAAGTACTTAGAGTTTACATTTCCCATTTTCAGACCCTCTTATGCTCGTTCGAGCGATTTTTCACGAAGTGATTGTAATTCTTCGACGCCATACTGATAGTGTTCTGAACAGAAATGACAAACTGCCTCTGCTCCACCATCTTCATCAATCATCGATTGAATCTCGTCAGGTCCGAGCGCCACGATGGCTGTCGCGAGCTTTTCGCGATCACATGTGCAACCAAACGTAACCGGCACTGTATCGAGGACTTCGTATGATTCACCGAGGACGAGTTCAAGCATTTCTTCCGGTGTTTTTTCTTCTCCGACAAGAATCGAGATTGGTTTTAATGCGGCCACTCGTGCTTCGAGTGCGGCAATCGTTTCTTCCGATGCACCTGGCATCAATTGCACGATTAACCCACCTGCTGCGATGACCGACTCATCTTCCGGATAAACGAGCACACCTGCACCGACGACAGATGGACTTTGTTCTGAGACTGCGAAGTAATACGTAAAGTCTTCACTGATTTCACCGGTTTGGATCGGTGATTGCCCTCCGACGAAGTCACGAAGTCCTAAATCTTTGATAACGGAAATATTTCCGCGACCGACTGCATCGCCGACTTTTAATTTCGTCAGACCGTCTGCATTGACGTACGTATCCATTTCGACACGTGGATGGCTGACGTATCCACGGACCGTTCCTTTTGCATCGGCATCGACGATGATTTTTCCGATCGGACCGTCCCCTTCAACTTTCAGGGTCACACGTGTGTCGCCTTTTTGCATCGTTCCCATCATCGCACCGATTGTCAGCGTCCGGCCAAGCGCCGCCGTGACGACCGGAGTCGTTTGGTGCCGGAGCTGTGCTTCATACACCGACTTTGTCGAACGGATTGCAAATGCACGGACTTCGCCGTTAAAACCGAGCGCCCGTACTAAATAATCATCTTTTAGTTGTGCTAATAATTCTTCACGTTTCATTATTTATTCCCTCACTTATTTCGTTCGTAGATAATACGCAACCCGTCAAGCGTCAAAAATGGATCGACGATTTCAATCGTTGCGGATTCCTCGCTGATTAATCGGGCAAGCCCACCAGTCGCGATGACTTTTGCTTCACCCATTTCTTCTTTCATCCGGTGGACAAGACCGTCCACTTGCGCGACATATCCAAAATACGTCCCTGACTGCATCGCATGAATCGTATTCCGCCCAATCGCGGATTGTGGTTTCGCAATCTCAATGCGCGGCAGTTTTGCTGCTTTGTTATAGAGTGCCTCAGTCGACACCATGACACCCGGTGAAATGATTCCACCGTAATAGCGTTTTTGTGAATCGATATAACAATAGGTCGTTGCTGTCCCAAAGTCGACGATGATCAATGGACCATCATATTTGACCGTCGCGGCGACCGCATTGACGATTCGATCCGCCCCGACTTCCCTTGGGTTATCGACTTTTAAGTCGAGCCCGGTTTTAATACCTGGTCCAATCACGAACGGGCGTCGATTGAAATAACGGACGCACATATTCTCCAGTGGAAACACGACGGGGGGTACGACAGATGATAACACGATTCCCTCGATTTCTTCCACGTTTAACTCTGCATCCCGGAACAAGGCTTTGACGAGCATCCCGTACTCATCGGTCGTCCGTGTCCGATCGGTTGCGATCCGCCAGTGCTCGACCAATGTCTCGCCAGCATAGACACCCAGTACGATATTCGTATTTCCAACATCAATTACTAAGATCATTTGACTGATTCCCCACTTTTCTATACGATACCTGCAATATACGTTGTGATTATACCACGTCGTCTAAGCTTCACCTACCGAAGTGCGCAAGCATCACGGCATATAAAAACAGGACCAGCACCCGCATAGCGGGTACTGATCCTGTCTCGTTGTGTCAGCGATTAAATTTGATCATCACGGCGTGGTTGATCAGGCTTTTCTACATCCACATTTTGACCTTCGTCGATGACTGAACCACGTTGTGTCGGAGATTCTGTCGGTTCATCGATGACAGGAGTCGTCGATTCCGGTTTTTTCTCGTCTTCTGTTTGTTCAGCTACCACTTCTGGCTCGTTCTTTTTGTATTCACCTGTCTCAATGAGGTGGTGAATTTGTTTTTGATCCAGCGTTTCAACTTCAAGTAACGTTGTCGCAATCAAATCAAGCTGATCACGTTTTTCCGTTAAGATCGTTTTCGCTTTTTGGTAACAGCGGTTGATGATCGCTTGGATTTCTGTATCAATCTCATGCGCAATCGCGTCCGAATAGTTTTGTTCATTTTGGAAGTCACGTCCTAAGAAGACATTTCCGCCTTGACCTGAACCGAACTGAAGCGGTCCGAGTTTTTCACTCATCCCGAACTCCATCACCATCTTCCGGGCGAGTCCTGTCGCACGTTGGAAGTCGTTGCTTGCTCCAGTCGATACTTCACCAAAGACGATATCTTCCGCGACACGACCACCAAGCAATCCGGTAATTTTATCTTCAAGTTCTGGTTTTGTCATGAAGTAACGATCTTCTTTCGGAAGCATGACGACGTAACCGCCGGCATTCCCACGAGGAACGATTGTTACTTTATGCACTTCATCCGCATCATCAAGTGTGACACCGATGATCGTATGACCTGCTTCATGCCACGCAACGATTTTTTTCTCTTTCGGCGAAATGATCCGGCTCTTCTTCGCTGGTCCAGCGATAACGCGGTCAATCGCTTCTTCTAGATCGACAATGGAAATCTTATCCCGGTCGGTACGCGCTGCAACGAGTGCTGCTTCGTTCAACAGGTTTTCAAGATCAGCACCAGAGAATCCTGGTGTCCGCTGTGCGATTGCTTTTAAATCGACTGTTGAGTCGAGTGGTTTATTTCGTGCATGTACCTTAAGAACTGCTTCACGACCGACGACATCTGGACGCTCAACCGTAATTTGACGGTCAAAACGACCTGGACGAAGCAAGGCTGGGTCCAAGATATCAGCGCGGTTCGTTGCTGCGATCATGATGATGCCTTCATTTTCACTGAATCCGTCCATCTCAACGAGAAGTTGGTTCAATGTTTGTTCACGCTCATCATGTCCGCCACCGAGACCTGCGCCACGTTGACGACCGACTGCATCGATTTCATCGATGAAGATGATACACGGTGCATTTTTCTTTGCATTTTCGAAGAGATCACGTACACGTGACGCCCCGACACCAACGAACATCTCAACGAAGTCAGAACCTGAAATCGAGAAGAATGGAACGCCAGCCTCACCTGCTGCTGCACGTGCAAGTAACGTTTTACCTGTACCTGGAGGACCGACAAGAAGGACCCCTTTAGGGATACGTGCACCGAGACGTGCAAATTTACGTGGGTCTTTCAAGAATTCGACAACTTCGACGAGTTCTTGCTTCTCTTCGTCTGCACCAGCGACATCTTCAAACGTAATTTTCTTTTTCTCCGTATCATAGAGGCGCGCTTTTGATTTACCGAAGTTCATCACGCGGCCACCGCCGCCGCCACCTTGTGCTTGATTAATTAAGAAGAAGAAGAGAATGAATATGATGATGAACGGGACGATCGTCGTCAGTAACGCGATCCAACCGCCATTCGTCTCTGCTGCTTTAAAGTCCATATTGACACCTTGACTGCGCAATTGTGTATAAAGATCCGTTAACTCCGTATCAACAGCTGGAACAACCGTTTCATACGTCGAATCCTTTTCACGTAAATCACCAGTCACATTATACGTCTGTCCTTCGTACTGGAAGGTAGCCGTCTTAATTTCACCTTTTTCAACCGACTCGACAAACTGTGTGTAATTGATTTCTTTGCTTTTGTTCACTGGACTCTGCAAGTATTGCAGAAACAAGATCAAAGCTAGAAAAATGACCCCAAACACGAGGGTATTCTTCACTGCTCGGTTCATCTTATGCCTCCTCTCCGCACCAACTGACATACCTTCATCAACTGATACGAATCCTGACGCGGCAAAGCGCGCTTTGTAATTGGTTTCATCTTATCATGTGACAGTCAAGATTAAAAATAATTAGCCACCGTAGACTGCCGGCTTCAACACACCAACATATGGCAGGTTACGATATTTCTCTTCATAGTCGAGACCGTAACCGACGACAAACTCGTGTGGAATCACAAATCCACTATAATCCGCGTGAAGATCATTTTTGCGACCTGACGGCTTATCGAGCAATGTCACGATTTTGACAGATTTTGCTTTACGGTACTTGAAGAGATCAACCAAGTATCCAAGCGTCAATCCACTGTCAATGATATCTTCGACAATCAGGATGTCACGTCCTTCTACAGATGTGTTCAAATCCTTTTCGATTTTAACTTCGCCTGTCGATGTCGTTCCACCGTGGTATGTCGAAACATCCATGAAATCCATCTCAAGGTGCATGTCCATCTTTTTGACGAGATCAGACATGAACGGCATTGCGCCTTTTAAGACACAGACGAGCAGTGGAAAACGATCACCATAATCTGCTGTCAGTTCACCCGCGAGTTCACCGACTTTATGTTGGATCTCTTCTTCCGAAATCAGTACTTTCTCCATATCATTCATTAAGGTCATGCTAGGTATTCCTCCTCCATTTTAAACACTACATTACCATTCTATCATTAAATAAGACCGTGCGAGGAGTTCAAATGACCCGAATTTTGCAATTCGATGTCCGACGACCGCTAAAACTTGACCCGTGGCGTCGACGACGACCGGAACTTCTGCCCGAAGATAACGTGGTACTTTCGCATCAATTAGAATCCGGCTTACTTTTTTCGTTCCGATTTCTAGCTGTATCCGGTCCCCTGGCAACTGACTTCGTACCGTCAGCGGGAAAGTAACTTCCGCTAACGGAATCCCTGCATCCCCGTATGAAAACGTCACATCTCGTTCACCATAACGGTATGTTCCCAAATCAGCCCCTACTTGAAACGATTCAAGTGCAGAATCTGTCGTATCTTTCTCGATACAGGTCAAGTATCCGTACGCGCGGCGAATCCTCCAGTTTCCATAATACACTTCGCTCGAGGGCATATCTACTCGGAGCCATGCTAAAAAGCGATCGAAATCCTCTGATGTCAACCGGACATCCGGTAAGAGCACTTGTAAAGCGAGTCGTCTCAAATCTGTCGGCAGCTGGTTGATCTCATCGATTACTATCCCATCCTCCGTCGTATGTCGCGCTACTAATGCTTCGACGTACGCTAAGTGCTCGTCCTGTATCGTTTGACGAAGTCGTGCGGCACGGACCGCCGCTTCTTCGAACCCCGGGCGCACTTGAGCGAGCCTTGGTAAAATATCGTGCCGGATTTGATTTCTTAAGTACTTCGTTTCCGCATTTGTCGCATCCTCACGCCACTCGATTTGTTGACGCGTCGCATAAGCCGTCAGTTCCTGTTTCGTCCAGTTCACCAGCGGACGATGCAACTGACCGGGACCGAACGGGCGATGAATCGGAATCCCGTCGATTGTCGCTTCACCCCGCAACAACTGAATCAATAACGTCTCGAGTTGATCATCACGATGATGTGCTAAGACTAAGTGACTCCGGTTCGTCTCTTCCATTAAATCTTCAAAAAACTGATACCGTTTCTCGCGACAACGGGCTTGACTCACCCGTTGTCCACCCCATTCTAAACGGGTCGTCCGGAACGGGAGATTACGTTCAAAAGCCCAGTTTTCGACAAACGCGGCTTCTTCATCCGATGCTGCACGAAGACCATGGTGGACATGGGCAATTAAAAGATCAAACTTCGCCTCGTGCAACAGATGCGCGAGCACCATCGAGTCGCAGCCTCCGGATACGCCGACGATGAGCGGTTCATTCGGAACAGGAGCAATCGTTTCCATGATGTACGCATCCCCTTTTCGAATCTACTATACTAAAAAAAGCCACCTCTATATAATAGAGATAGCTTTTAAAGAATGACCCGTACGGGAATCGAACCCGTGTTACCGCCGTGAAAGGGCGGTGTCTTAACCGCTTGACCAACGGGCCAAAAAAATATGGTAGCGGCGGAGGGAGTCGAACCCACGACCTCACGGGTATGAACCGTACGCTCTAGCCAGCTGAGCTACACCGCCATATTTTTAACTTGTGCGTCTTAAGCACATTTTCTATAATACGGTGGAGTCAAATGAAAGTCAACGCTTTTTATAAAAATAATTTCAAAAAAATAAAAGATGGAATGAACAGCGTCATTCCATCTCTATTCTTATAAAGAACAGGTCAGCAAGTTATTGACGTTTAGCACCGCGTCCGCCACGTTTTGAATCCGTTTGGCGTTTGAGTGTCGCAAGACGATCTTCACTGTCTTTGAGGAAACTCGTCATCAACGTATCGAACGTTTGCTCTTTACGTGGAGCAGGTGCTCCGCGACCACCTTTGTTGAATCCTCCACGATTTCCACCACCGCCGCCACTGCGCGGTCCTTTGTTATCAAACGGACGTGGTCCGCGATCTTGACCGGCCGGGCGTGGGCCACGGTCGAATTGACGTGCAGGACGAGGACGTTCGCCTTCAGGGCGGTCAACAGCCTTCTTGATTGAAAGACCGATTTTACCATCGTTTTCTACACTCAAGACTTTAACTGTGATTTCCTGTCCAACCGTCAAGACATCATTGATATCTTTAACGTAAGAATCTGCCACTTCGCTGATGTGAACGAGACCGGTTTTCCCAGTCGGTAATTCTACGAACGCTCCGAAATTAGTGATGCCTGTAACTTTCCCTTGCACTTTGCTGCCTACTTCAATCGACATAAATTGTATTGCTCCTTTTTAGTTGATTCATTTCTTATTATACGAGTGATTACATATTTTTTCAATCAATCGGCAACCATCGGTTAATCTTCAGGTGAGAAATAGAAAATTGTTTCGCCTTTTTTCGAGTACAACAACTCACTTCTCGCTAAGTTCGCAACATATTCTTTATCGTTCAGCCGTTCGATTTCCTCTTTCAGGCGTGCCGACTCTTTTTTCGCTTTTGTTTGCTCTTGTTGAGCGACCTGGAACGATTGATTTTGTTCAGCAATCAATTGTTTCTTTTCGATGTATGACCACCCCATGAGAGAAAGGACGATGAGAAAGATTGACATACAAATCAAGAAACGCTTTTTTAAGCGCGATCGGTTCTCAATCGCATTTTGGCTTAATTGCTTTTTACGATCATTGAGCGGTTTAATCTTTGGTGGTGTTTGACGACCTGATTCTAACGGTGCCGGCATATCATCCCTCCTTATCCGAGTGGTCATCTCTGACACTCTTTAGTATACTTCCTTTTTCAGGTAAATTACATTGATTCTTCAGAATTCACTTTTTCTTCACGAATAATCTTATACATGTCCGTCGCTTCTTCTTTTTTCGCATGCTCTTTAATGCCGTCGATTTGAACGGTGACGATTTTGTTTCCGAATCGAATCGTCATCTCATCTCCGACTGCGACGGTACTGCTTGCTTTTGCGACGAGACCGTTAATCGTAATCCGACCTTGGTCTGCTACCTCTTTTGCGAGTGTCCGTCGTTTAATCAAACGGGATACCTTTAAAAATTTATCGAGTCTCATGACTGTTCCTCCTGCTTCGCTTGATTCCATAACTGATCTTGTTCGTCGAGCGACAACTCTTCAATTGGTCGCTTTGCGAGTTGTTCCACCCGCGTAAAACGGCGAATGAACTTATCGTTCGTCAGCTGCAACGCTTCTTCTCCCGATAATCCCATATATTTTCCGACAAGTGCTAACGAAAATAAGAGATCTCCGAATTCAGCAAGTTGTTCTTTTGGCGCTGCTTCTTGTAGTTCACGTATTTCTTCTTGTACCTTTTCAAGCGCACCACTGACTGTGTCCCACTCAAAGCCGACTTTTGCGACTTTTTTCTGAATCTGTTCAGCACGCATCAAGGCAGGTGCCCCTTTTGTGACACCGTCGAGCAGATATTTCCGCTCTGGTTTCTCCTGCGACTTGATCGTTTGCCAGTTCGCAACGACGTCTGCCGCCGAATCAACCGTCTTCTCTGCAAAGACGTGTGGATGACGACGAATCATCTTATCGCTGACACTGCCGATGACGTCCCGGATATCAAAGTACCCTTCATCGAGACCGATTTGTGCATGTAACATGACTTGAAGTAAGACATCCCCTAATTCCTCTATCATTAAGTTATCGTCCTGAAGGTCGATTGCTTCCAGTAATTCGTAAGATTCTTCGATTAAATGTTTTTTGAGCGATTCATGCGTCTGTTCTTGATCCCATGGACACCCTCCTTCACCACGTAAACGGGCGATGATGTCCTTGAGCGTCGCAAAATCCCGATTCAGCGCCTTTTCCTCCGTCACCGGCGGCACATAGACCGTCGTCAAATTACTGAGCATCGTCACACGATCCAGTTCATAGAGCGGAACTGTCATGACGTGTTGCTTGCTCGTCCCCGCTGCTGTGACGAGCGTCACCGGGTGTTCATCCGGATAACGTTCCATCAACATGACTTTCAAGTCACCTGCGACAAACGCATCGTACACTTGTCCGATCAGTACGTGTTGACGAATTTGCGCTTCATCAACACGGAAGGCCGTTGCGTCAAGCAATTGAAATCCTTCAATCGGATCTACCCCGACCGCTGCGAACATCGGATCAAGAAAACTTTGTCCACCGACGATGTCGATGTCAGTCGCACGCGCAAGTAGTTGTTGAACGGTACTTTCTGCTACAAGCGGGTGTCCCGGTACCGCATAGATGATTGGCGTTTGTGTCGCCTGATCAAGCAGTGTTTCGACGATGTCCGTATAGACCGCTTCAAAACGGTCGTGCCGCTCATAAATCGAATCAAACGATGTAAATTTCATTCCCTCTGTCGCCAGTTCTGAAACGACGGGATGATCTGCTGTCCGTAAATAAACAGGTTGTGTTGTTTCTTTCAATAACTTATAAACGCCAAACGGCAATTGCTCTAGTTCGCCAACACCTAAGCCGACGACTGTAATACGGTGTGTCATATGATTTTCCTCCGATGATGAATTCGATAAAGTTTGTCTCCGAACGGCAATAAAGACCACTCCCGCTCTGTCAGGACCCGCCTGCGCAGTGCAAATATACAAAAGATCAATACACCACCGATGACGAGTAGACCCACTTCAAACATCGCTCCAATCCGCGTCTCGAAACCTGCCCATTGAAACAGACGTTCGACCACGTACAAAAACAACGCCATCGGGATGATTGCTTGGAGCAATCGGACGTAGAAAATTCGTCCTGCTGTTACACGTCCAAATTTCCGATTCAATAAGATGAGTTGTGCTGATGCCATCATCGCGAATCCGCCGAATGTCGCCATTCCCGCCCCGATCATACCATAACGGGGCAACAAGTAGATGTTTAATAACAGCTTGACGACCAGTCCGAGCACGACGCCTGCAAAGGCATATTTTTCAGCATCGACGGACTGGAGACAAGAGATGATAATCATCGAGAGCGATGCCGTAAAGGCCGTCGCAGCAAGCCAACTGAGCGCAATCGTCCCTTTATCATCTTGATAGAGCGCGATGTTGAGTGGACGCATGACACTAAACAATCCGACCGTCGCAGCTGCCGCGACCAATAGACCAGAACGAAGGAGTGTTTCAAGGTGCAACCGTGTCGCCGCGTCATTTTGTTTACGATACTCCGTCAGCAACGTCGGAACACTGGCCAGACTGATTGACGTCGCAAATAAAATTGCGAACTGCAACAATGGATAACCACGATCAAAAATCCCCTTCTCGATTTTCGTCTCCATCGTATCCCCGAGCAAGTTGACGAACGTCAATCCATCAATCAACTGCATCAACAGTAAAGCAAGCGACGCGATACTGACCGCCATCCCACTCGTCAATAAGACTTTCCCGACACGTTTTAAATGACGCTTCGAGACGACCGGGCGACCAATCCGCCCTTTCGCGAAGCGAAGGAGCAACAACAATGAAGCGACGCTGCCACCGAGCGCCGTCACGTGTGCCGCAGCACCGATTTGATAAGGATTCGCTCCGATCGAGACACCATAATACGTCACGAGTAACAATAGACAGACACGCACGGCATTTTCCGTAATTTGTGAAAAGGCGGTCGGTCGCATCTCAAGGTCTGCTTGAAACATTCCTCGTAACACGGCAATGACCGGCAATAAATAAAACGTCAACGTCACAGCACGTAACGGAAGGACGAGCTTCGGATCTCCGAACAGTAAAGCAAGTTCTGGTGCGATGATCCAGCCGAGCAGACCGAACACTAACGAAAGACTCGCAAGGACAAAGAAAATCGACCAGAGAACCTCTCGTTTTTCTTCCGGGTGATGCAACGTCAACTTTGCGACGATGACGGGTAGCGCATAAATCCCCAGTGCTGCCGCAATCGCGAATAATGGATAGACCGTCTGATAGACGTACAATCCAAAATCCCCTGCCATGTTTTGATACGGAATCCTATAAAAAAAGCTCAGCAGCTTTGAGACGTAACTCGAGATCGCCAGGAGCGCTGCCCCTTGCGCAATCGTTCGCCGTTGACTCATCGCATCGAGATCCGGCGGTCAAGTTCAGCGAGCAACCGCTCTGCTTGTTCCGTTGTTTGTTGAACGGTTTGTTTGCCACGGTTCAACGTCAAAACAAGTTTTCCTTCTTGTTGTCCCATGCCGAGTCCGCGACCAATCGGTACCGTCCACTTGACGAAATCCGCAACATCGAGCGTCTGAGTCGTTTGTTCGGATAAGACGATCTCGATTTTCGGGTCCGTTTGTTTGACCCGCTCAATCCGAGCCCGTTCAGCAAAAATCCGCATCCGCGTCAACTGAATCAATCGTGCGACTTCATTCGGGAATTCACCGAAGCGCTCCAGCATCTCTCCTTCGAGTGCATCAAGACTTTCTGTCGTATCAACATACTTCAAGCGTTTATAGAACTCAATTTTCAGTTCAGAATCCGACATATAATGACTCGGAATATACGCATCGAGACTGAACGTAAAGTCTGGTACGAATTTTTGGACACGTTGTTTCCCTTTCATCCGTTCCTTCCGTTCTTCGACGGCTTCCGATAACATTTGTGAATACAAATCGAACCCGACTGAATCGATAAAACCGGATTGTTGGGATCCGAGCAGATTCCCGGCACCGCGAATCGACAAGTCACGCATGGCAATCTTGAAGCCACTTCCAAGCTCCGTAAATTCCTTGATCGCCTGAAGACGACTCTCGGCGACTTCGGTCAACCGTTTTTGCGGACGGTACGTAAAGTAGGAATACGCGACACGACTTGAACGTCCGACACGACCACGCAGTTGGTAGAGCTGTGATAGACCCATTTGATCGGCATCATTGACGATCAATGTATTGACGTTCGGAATATCGATCCCCGTTTCAATGATTGTCGTACTGACAAGAACATCGGCATCCCCCTCGAAGAAGGCAATCAATTGACTTTCAAGTTCCGTCTCCGTCATCCGACCATGTGCCGTGACGACACGTGCTTCCGGAACGAGCGCCCGGATTTCCTCCGCCTTCCGTTCAATCCCTTCAACGCGATTGTAGAGGAAAAAGGCTTGCCCCCCTCGACCAAGTTCACGTTCAAGTGCTTCACGCATGATGATTCCGTCGTACTCCATCACGTACGTTTGGACAGGATAGCGGTTTTCAGGCGGTGTCTCGAGGACCGACAAATCACGAATCCCGATCATCGACATGTGTAAGGTCCGTGGAATCGGTGTCGCCGTCAACGTCAAGACATCGACATTCGTTTTGAGTTGTTTCAATCGTTCTTTATGTTTAACACCGAAGCGTTGCTCTTCATCGATGATCAACAGACCAATGTCAGCGAACTGAACATCTTTTGATAAGACACGGTGTGTTCCGACAACGACGTCGATCGTTCCTTCTTTCAAGCCTTTTTTTGTTGCTTTCAGTTCTGACGCCGATCGGAACCGACTCATGACTGAAACATTGATTGGCCATTCGCTGAATCGCTCGAGCATCGTTTCATAGTGTTGTTGGGCAAGAACAGTCGTCGGTACAAGGAGAGCGACTTGTTTCCCTGCCATAACTGCTTTAAATGCCGCCCGAATCGCGACTTCCGTTTTCCCGTATCCGACGTCTCCACATAACAGACGATCCATCGGACGCGGCCGTTCCATATCTTTCTTAATCTCTTCAATCGACCGGACTTGATCGACCGTTTCCTCGTACGGGAACGAGGCTTCGAATGCCTGCATGCTGTCATCATCTTCCGGGAAAGCAAATCCAACTGCCGCTTCTCGTGTCGCATACAATTTGATTAGTTCATCTGCGATGTCCTCAACTGATTTTTGGACTTTCGCTTTGACTTTCTTCCAGTCCGTTCCGCCGAGTTTATAGATTTTCGGTTCTTTTCCTTCTGCTCCGACGTATTTTTGAATCAAGTCGATTTGGTCAACCGGAACATACAAGGAGTCGTCACCGGCATAGACAAGGTGCAAGTAATCTTTATGGTTCCCTGCGACATCAATCGTTTTGATGCCGTGGTAACGACCAATTCCATGGTGGATATGGACGATATAATCACCCGTCTTCAACTCTTGGTAACTTTTGATCCGTTCCGCGTTCGTCAATTTCGTCGTCTGTTTCCGGCGACGGGTCGGTTGCTTAAAGACTTCTTCTTCCGTCACGACGACGAGTCGTGCATTCGTCATTTCGAAACCACCATGAATGCCACCGATTAAAATCGACGGATGTCCCCGACGCATATCTTCTTCTGCCGTATGCAAGGACGCTTCGACACCGTAGTCGGAAAGTGTCTGCCGCATCCGCTCCGCCCGCTCTTTGTTACTCGCAAGAAAGACCATCCACATGTCTGCCCGGGCATACCGATCGATTTCCTGTTTCAGACGTTCCATTTGGCCATGAAACGGAGCGATCGGTTTGATGTTGAAGTGAATCGCTGCACTTTCAGGGACGCCGCTTCTGCGTGTCGGAAGGAGCGACAAGTAGAGTAGCTGACGTTGTTCGAAGACTTTGAGCATCGGAACCGAGAGAATGTAATCACTAACGCTTTGCCCCCGTTCAATCAACGAAGCCATCCATTCCGCTTCTTCCGCATCCTGAACTTCCGCCGCTTCTTCGATCCGTGCGATTTCATCGACGATCAAGACGGCATCTGTGATATCAGCCAGTAATGTCTTCTGATACAGTAACGGCGCGTATTTCGCGAGTTGTTTCGGTCGCTCCCCACTTTCGAGCAATTCGACGTCATAGGCGATCCCTTCTTCAAGTGCTGCAAGGACTTCCGTACTTTGGACACGTTCTTTCGTCGCTTCATAGAGTGCACGCAACCGTTCACCCGCGGCACGGAGATTTTCCGTCGTCGCAAAGTGTTCAGCTGCCGGTGGAAGCAACGCTTCTGCGACCACACCGAGTGATCGTTGCGTTTCTGCATCGAATGTATAAATCGAGTCGACTTCTTCATCAAATAAATCCAATCGATAGGGACGGTCGACCGTCAACGGATAAATATCGATGATACTCCCGCGAACTGAAAATTCTCCCGGTGTTGTCACGGTCGCCGTTCGCTCATATCCGGCGTCGACTAATTCTTGAATGAAGTCCGGAATTGCCAAGATATCGCCCGGCTTAATCCGTTTCGTATGTGCTAAGAAATCACTTGCAGGTGGAGCATACCGTCTGAGACCGACGAGTGGGATGATTAAAATACCATCATCGGTCGTCAGGAGCCGGTGCCGCGTTTCAATCCGTGTCGCCCGTAATTCCGGGCTCGCCCCGTACGATAATTCAGCAGCTAATGTCTCGTCGACCGGGTAGAGCATCACTTCCTGTTCAGGCACCAGTTCAATCAAATCATCATACAGTTTTTGCGCTTGAAACATATTGTGGGTGACGATGACGAACCTTTTTTTTGTTTCTTGATAAATGCCTGCGACGAACAACGCTTTCCCGCTATTCATCAAGCCTGTGATGAGTTGGGCATCGACCCCTTGTCGAAAACGCTCACGGACCGTTTTTATTTCTGGTATTCCGAGCAACAGATTTTGTAGTTGTTTCATAGTTTCCCCTCCTAAGACGACAGCAAAAACGCTTTGGAATTCCAAAGCGTTTCGTTCAGTTATAGCGATTCATCAAAGCCAAAAATGGTGTATCGGTAAAGTCTGTCGCGATTTTCACAGCGTCTGCCAATACTTCCCGCAAGACAGGTTGTTCTGCTTTTGAGAACGGCATCAAGACCCAATCGATGACTTGAATCGGAGCAGGCGGACGACCGACACCGAGTTTTAAGCGTTTAATTTCTTGTGTGCCTAAATGCTGAATAAGCGACTTGACACCATTATGCCCACCGGCGCTTCCTTTTGAGCGAAGACGCATCTTTTCAAGCGGCAAATCGAGATCATCATAGATGACGAGGACGTCTTCGACCGCGATTTTATAAAAATCCAGGAGCGGACGAACTGCTTCCCCGGATAGATTCATGTAAGTCAATGGTTTGACGAGCACAACACGTTCCCCATTTATCATTCCCGTTCCGAAGACTGCTTTAAACTTCGACTCGGATAATTTTATTCCGTGTTCCTCCGCCAACGCATCAATCGCGAGGAAACCGATGTTGTGACGTGTGTTCGTATATTTAGCTCCAGGGTTCCCTAGACCGACGATACATTTCATATCGCTACCTCCTTTTGTTCATTTCCTTTGATGAAAAAAAAGCACGAACAAGGGTCCGATTTCAAAAAACCGGACCTCATCGTTCGTATCTGTTTGTTGATCAGCTAAAGAGCGGGCTGATTGATTTTTGTTCATGGACACGGATGATTGCTTCTGCAAGTAACCGCGCGACAGAAATTTGTTTGATTTTGCTTGCGCATTCACGTTGCGTCAAGTCGATCGTGTTCAAGACGACGAGCTCTTCAATCGCTGAGTTCTCAATCCGTTCCATCGCTGGACCAGAAAGAACAGGGTGCGTACAACAAGCATAAACTTGTTTCGCCCCATTTTCGATTAAAGCGTTCGCAGCAAGTGTAATCGTTCCTGCCGTATCGATGATGTCATCGATGATGATGGCGATTTTGCCATCGACTTGACCGACGATGTTCATGACTTCCGCGACGTTCGGTTTCGGACGACGCTTATCGATGATTGCGATCGGTGCTTTTAATTGTTCTGCTAATTTACGTGCCCGTGTAACACCGCCATGGTCTGGAGAAACGATGACGAGTTCATTTGGGTCGATGTTTTTCTTCTCGAAGTAAGTAGCAAGAAGTGGAACACCCATTAACTGATCTACTGGAATATCGAAGAAACCTTGGATTTGAGCGGCATGGAGATCCATCGTGACGACACGTGTCGCTCCTGCGACTTCAAGTAAGTTCGCAACAAGTTTTGCTGTGATCGGCTCACGCGAACGTGCTTTACGGTCTTGACGTGCATAACCATAATACGGCATGACGACGTTGATCGTCCGTGCAGAAGCACGTTTTAATGCGTCAATCATGATGAGGAGCTCCATCAAGTTCTCGTTGACCGGCTGACTTGTCGATTGGATGATGTAGATATCATCTCCGCGAACGCTTTCTTCGATGTTCATCGAGATTTCGCCATCACTGAAGTGTTTGACTGAACTTTCGCTAACGGGAATTCCGATGACCTTAGCGATTTCCTCTGCCAGTGGTTTGTTCGAGTTGAGTGCGAAAATACGAATTTCATGTTCTAAGACAGTAGACATGTTTAGGTGGCCTCCATTTGTTTGGTTTAGACGAGTAGAGCGACAAGTAATGAATAAGGTATAGCTGAATTAACGATAATCAGGTTTTGTCGTTTGACGCTCACGGGCGATCGCAAGACCGTTTTCCGGAACATCATCTGTCACTGTCGAACCTGCTGCGACGAGTGCATTTTTACCGACTGTGACGGGGGCAATCAAGTTGACGTTACAACCGATGAACGCATCATCCTCGATGACCGTTTCGAACTTGTTTGTTCCATCATAGTTGACGGTGATTGATCCACATCCTAAATTGACGTTTTTACCAATCGTTGCGTCTCCGACGTAACTCAAGTGTGCCGATTTACTTCCTTCACCGAACGTCGATTTCTTGACTTCAACGAAGTTACCGACACGCGTGTTCGCTCCGAGCACCGCTTGCTGACGCAAGTGCGCGAATGGACCGACTTGTGCCGCTTGCCCGATCCGGCTATCGGTTACGACCGACTGACGGACGACGGCAGCATCTGCCACTTCACTGTTACGGATGTCACTATTCGGTCCGATGATACATTCAGACCCGATGATCGTCTTCCCAAGCAATTGTGTCCCTGGGTAGAGCGTGGTATCCGAACCAATCGTAACATCTGGTCCGATATAGGTCGATGCCGGGTCGATGAATGTGACACCTTGACGCATCCAATGCTCGTTCGTCCGCTTACGCATCGACGTCTCAGCTTGCGCGAGTGCGACACGGTCATTGACACCGATTGTCTCTTCAAACGTCGGCGCCGCATAGGCAGCAATCGTTTCGCCATCGGCTTTCGCGATTTCGATGACATCCGGCAAGTAATACTCTCCTTGGACATTATCGTTCTTGACTTGTTTTAACGCAGCGAACAACAACTCATTATCAAACACGTACGTTCCTGTGTTGATTTCTTTAATCGCGAGTTCTTGTTCTGTCGCATCTTTATGTTCAACGATTTTTGAAACATGGCCCTCTTCACCACGAATAATCCGACCATATCCAGTCGCATCATCCGCATGAGCCGTCAAGACGGTCACTTTTGCACCCGTTTCTGCATGGTGGTCGAGTAACGCGGCTAACGTCTCACTCGTTAAGAGTGGTGTATCCCCACAGACGACAAGCGTCGATCCTTTTTCGTTTCCAAGTACCGGTTCTGCCATTTGAACAGCATGACCCGTGCCAAGCTGCTCACTTTGAAGCGCATATTCCACCGATGTGCCAAGCACTTCTTTTACAGACTCCGCACCATGCCCAACGATTACGACTTGACGCTTGACGCCAAGTGTCGCGAGTTGGTCCACGACGTGTTGTACCATAGGTTTCCCAGCTACTGGGTGGAGTACTTTGTAGAGTTTTGATTTCATGCGTGTTCCTTTACCAGCTGCTAGAATTACCGCGAAATGATTCATCCTTGTCGCTCCTCCACGTAAATTAGTGTTGATTTCGTTCAGAAATAGTACACTCGTACCAACTATAACGAAAATGAGGCCACTATTCAATCACAGGACCGAGTCAAATTGATGAAACATCCATTAAAAACAGACTGTAGACAACGTGAGGAGGCTGACTCATAAGTCGTTTTAAAATCAACCTTTGTGATGGACGGGCTTTTCTTTTCATTGCTTTCATCGGAAGAGGCACAACCCGTTGTTGTTTTGTAAGAAGATTGCAGCAAACCTTTTTAACAGCAAAAAAAAGACCGGTCCGCCGCAATACGGGAAACCGGTCTCCTCTATTAAGGGCGATCTGTCAATTCGACTGATGTCAGCTCTAAATCGAGCGCCTCTTCATTTTCTTCACGCAACACATATGCTTCTAGTACTGAATCTTCGACCTTTTTTCGCATTAATGCATTGATTGGATGAGCGACATCACGAAAGATGCCTTCTTGCGTCCGTTTGCTCGGCATCGCGACGAAGAGACCACTGTTCCCTTCAATCACACGTAAATCGTGTACTACGAATTCGTGATCGAGCGTAATCGAGGCGAGTGCTTTCATGCGCCCCTCTGCCACGACGCGACGAATTTTAACGTCCGTAACGTTCATTTTGTCCGCACCCCTTTTAGTAACCGATGTCACAACTCTTCGTTGTCTACTTCTACTTACGGTTCAAAACAAATAAAGGTTTAGCTTTTTCCAATCTTTTTAGGCATAATTTCCAAAAGTTTGATAATCACAGTATAGTTTCAAAGAAATCACGTGTCAAATTCAGGTATTCCCATCACTTGTGAAATACTGGTCGACGTTCCCACGCTTCACTTGAATCTGTCCGAGATCGACATCGACGTCGGCAAGTTTCATTAAGCTGACGTATTCACTGACCATCTTCTTCTCGGCACCTTCTGCTTCAATCAAGACCCCGACACCGGCTACTTTCGCTTCGAACTCGCTCAGTAAACTCATCATCCCACGAATCGTTCCCCCAGCTTTCATGAAGTCATCAATCAACAAGACGTTCGCTCCGCGCGGAAGACTTCGTCGCGCCAGTGCCATCGTCCGAATCGCTTTTGATGAGCCTGATACGTAGTTGATGCTGACGGTCGACCCTTCCGTAACACGACTGTCCGAACGAACGATCACGAACGGTACACCGAGTTGTTCAGCGACGGCGTAAGCAAGCGGGATTCCTTTTGTCGCAATCGTCATGACGACATCCACTTTTTTCTGACTGAAGACAGATGCAAAAACTTGTCCCATCTGCTTGACCATCCGTGGATTGCCAAGTAAATCTGTCAGATACAAATACCCACCCGGCAACAGACGATCTGGCCGTGCGACGCGTTCACATAAATCATCGATGAACGGTAATGCTTTTTCGCTACTCCATGTCGGAATGAACATGACACCGCCCGCAGCCCCCGGGACTGTGACGAGTCGTCCTGTTCCTTCATGCTCTAACATTTCACTCACGATATCTAAATCTTCACTGATTGACGATTTTGCAGATTTATAGCGTTCTGCGAAAATTGTCAATGAGATCAGATGATGCGGATGGTCGAGTAGATAACGTGTCATATCGACTAACCGACCACTTCTCCGAATTTTCATCTAAATTGTTCCACCTCTCCGTAATTCCGAATATTCACTAGTGAATATATCATTTTCATACGGATATTATCAATGGTTTTCGCCTAAAAGACGAACGACGTAGACTTCGTTACAAAAACCTCTTAAGCCATTATAGAGACGTTGGGCCCGGTTTTCGTGTTCCGTCAACGCGAAGACCGTCGGACCACTCCCGCTCATCAAGACACCTTCCGCCCCGCAACTCGTCATGAAATCCTTGATTTGCTCGACTTCCGGGTGCATCGGTAACGTGACCGACTCAAGAACATTTCCGAGTGATTGACAAATCGCCGTAAAATCCTGCTCTTTAACAGCTGTAATCATCGCTTCGACATCCGGTCGTTTGGCCGTCGTCAAATCGAGTGCGCCATAAACGTCTGCCGTCGACACACCGATCGTTGGTTTCGCAAGCACGACCCAGCACGGAGGCGGAGCAATCAATTTTTCAAGCTTTTCACCACGTCCTGTCGCGATCGCCGTCCCACCCATGACACAAAACGGGACATCCGAACCGACTTCCGCGCCGATTTCTGCGAGTTGTTCGAGCGTCAATCCGAGCTGCCATAAATCATTCAAACCGCGTAATGTCGCGGCAGCGTCACTCGATCCACCCGCGAGACCCGCTGCGACCGGAATTTGTTTCTCAAGGTAAATCTCTACTCCAGCCTGGATGTTAAATTTTTTCTTCAAGACGGCTGCCGCCTTGTAAGCCAAGTTCCGCTCATCGTTCGGAACATAGGCGTGCTGTGCATTCATTCGAATCTCGCCTGACGGAAGTTCCGTCAACTCTAAGCGGTCTGCCAAGTCCACTGTCGTCATCACCATATGTACATCATGGTAACCATCTGTCCGCTTCGCCGTCGCATCCAACACTAAATTGATTTTCGCTGGTGCCTTTACAATAATCGTCATCGTGCCGTTCCTCCTCTAGTACGTATCCTGTACGAATTGTATCAACCTTTCCACAAAAAAAGAAGCGAACATTTCTGTCCGCTTCGGAAGGTAAGTTTACGAATTCGCAAATTCGATTTGTACGGAGTCGGTTAACACGTCAGCGTAGCTATAAGAAACTCGCTCGACATTGTGGCGCTCTGCGTCTAGCTTGACTACAAACACCGAAGGATACGTCTCAACGAGCGTTCCGATTCGGGTTACGACCTTTTTACGACCGCCGCTTGCTTTTAGCGTCAGTCTTTCACCAACATGTGTTTCGAAAACATGTCTGATTTCGTTCAACGTCTTTGGCATACGCTTCACCTCACTAATATTTATTATAGCATATTAATTAAATATTAGAAAGGGCAAATATTATATCTTTTCTTCCCGCTACCGTCAACGTTTTTTAATCGGCAAAAGTGCGTCCGCGAGCTGTGCGAATTCCTGCAAGCTGAGCGTTTCACCACGACGTCTTGGGTCGATACCTGCTTCATGCAACGCGGCTTCGACAGCTTCTTTTTCTGCTTTTCCGAAGTGGCTCGACAAATTATTTAAAATCGTTTTCCGGCGCTGGGCAAAACTCGCACGCGCAACTTCGAAGAATAATTTTTCATCTTTCGTTTGGACGGCCGGCTCTTTTCGGATGTTCAAGCGGATGACAGCCGAATCGACGTTCGGAGCGGGAATGAAGACTTGCTTCGGCACCGTGAAACAGACTTCCGCTTCCGCATAGTATTGAATCGCAATCGATAATGAACCATACGCTTTTGTACCTGGTTTCGCACCGATCCGTTCCGCGACTTCCTTTTGAATCATCATGATGAGTGTCCGGAATGGTGCTTTCGCCTCTAATATCCGCATGATGATAGGTGTTGTGACATAGTACGGTAAGTTTGCGACGACCGCAAGATCCGTAATTCCTTCTTGTGTGAACTCCTCGTTGACAATCGTTTCGAGATCCAGTTCAAGTGCATCTCCATGGATGATTTTGACGTTCGGAT
Source organism: Exiguobacterium sp. s133 (assembly GCF_018618595.1). Taxonomy (NCBI): domain Bacteria; kingdom Bacillati; phylum Bacillota; class Bacilli; order Caryophanales; genus Exiguobacterium; species Exiguobacterium sp. s133. The sequence goes on along the minus strand of NZ_JACSMK010000016.1, from coordinate 12,239 downwards.
AAGGTGAGAGCGAATCATCTAAAATCGGTAACAGCCGTTGGTCGATTTCAAGGGCGACGACTTTTTTCGCCTGTTTCGCGGACTGTTCCGTCAACGACCCGATTCCCGGTCCGATCTCAAGAACACCGCTCTCCTTTGTTAACGAAGCAGCGCCGACAATGTTCGCGAGTACGTTCAAATCGATTAAAAAGTTTTGTCCTAAGGACTTCTTAAATGAAAATCCGTGTCGCGCGAGGATTTCCTTCGTCCGGTGTAGTGTTGCGATGTCTTTCAATCTTGTTCCTCCTCTAACTGTCTCAGTGCAGCTTCCCATTCCTCTTTTGTGATCCGAATCGAAGCGACGCGTTTGACGAGTTGTTTCGCATTCGGTTCACCGATTGCGAGCAACTGTCCGAGCCGACGTCTGCGTGACGATGCTGATGGACCACCGATTAAGTCTGCTGCAAGTATCATATCCCGTGTCACTTCTGCGACATGGACTTCTTCTGTTTCATAAACGGCTGCGAGTGCACGTTCGATTGCCTGCGGTGAAGCATGCTCGACACCGATTTTACCGCGTTTATCTTTTGCGTCCGCACGTGGCAGATAGGCTTGTTTGCATCCCGGAACACGTTCATTGATACGTGCGCGAATCCGGTCACCCGGAAAGTCTGGATCCGTGAAGACGATGACGCCTCGGCGTTCGAGTGCTTTTTCAATTCGTTGTAACGTTTGCTCATTGACGGCAGAGCCGTTCGTTTCAATTGTATCGACATTGAATACTTCCTGTAGTCGTGTCGTATCGTCACGTCCTTCGACGACGATGACTTCTTTTAAGCGTTTTTGCATCAATTCTTCTCCACCTTCTTCAAACACTTCCGTAATTGTACCTGTTTCCACGAAAAAAACAAGGAAGCGTCAACTGCCCGCTTCCGTGCCCGACTCATTCGGAATGACCCAAAGCTTGACGGTCTTCCGCCCGAACGTCTTCGCCGTCTGTTCGTCACTGACGAGGACATCAATTTTATTGCCTTTAATGGCACCGCCCGTATCGAGCGCGACCGCCAGTCCGACCCCCTCGACATACACTTTCGTCCCGAGCGGAATTACTTTCGGGTCGACGGCGACGATCGGTAACCCTTGATAGGTGATTGTATCCGTGACATCGTACCCCGTCGCTGTCAATGCGCGCCCATCATACAATTGACTCCCGTTCGATGCCGGGTCATTCGTATAGGCCGTCGCCTCGACCATCAGCGTCTTCGCATTCTTGAAGTCTAAGTCTGCCGTGACTTCCGGTGCGACCGTCAATGGCGTCGTTGCCTCCTCTTCATTGAAGACAGGTGCCGGTGTTTCTACTCGTTCAATCGGTTTTGTTCCGACTTTAATGATTTGTTTCACCGGTTCACTCGTTACTTCATCGGTCAGTAACTTCTTCTCTTTACTGAGCCCGTCAGCGAGCGTCAATTCGTACTTTTGGGTCCGGATTCCAGGACGCCCCGTCGTCGTTACAAGTTGTTGTCCTTTCGGTAATGTCGGATCTTCTACTTGCTCGACATCGAACGGAAGCAACTGTTCTTCCGTTAAGGTCGCCCGTCGCGTCGTATTGACGGTGACGAGCGTATCTTCCGAGACAACGGTATCAAGGCTCGGCGCAACACGGTCTGTTGCTTGTAACGTCACTCCTTGTTTCGCAAGGAGCTCACGGACGGTCGTTTGGTACGTATAGACTTGACTGGCTCGTCCTCCGATGACGATGTCAACCGGAAATGCTTCACGGAATCGGACTGTCATCCCGGTCGTCAAGACGGCATGAATCGAAGGGTATACATCATCGGTATCGGCTTGGACGATGCCACGTTCCTTCAATAAATCCGATACAAGACGAGCATGTGTCCGAACCGTCTGTGCTTGCCCGTATCCGACAATCATCGTAATTTCTTTTGCACGTTGGATGACAATCAAACCATTCTTTGGTAAATCCGCACTGCGCGAAGGTTCGATGTTATCCTCCGCTCGCACTTCGATTCCATTTTCACGTAAGACACCATAGACTGATGTTTCTATCGTCTTGACGTGTTGTTCTTGTCCGTCAATCATGATAGTGACGTCACGCGGATGATTCATCGCCAAGTAGATTAGAATCGCAATTAACAATAAGGCACACCCTGTCGCGATATAAGAGAACGAACGCATCATGGTAAACGGAAGACCCGCTTCGCGTTTTCTGTTGTCGCTTGTTCGATATCGGCATACATCATGCCACGCAGTTGCGCGATTTCTTCCGCCACGAACCGGACGTACGCCGGTTCATTCCGTTTGCCGCGGTATGGTGTCGGTGTCAGGTAAGGACAATCTGTCTCGACGAGTAACCGATCAAGCGGAACTTCTTGAGCGACACGTTTTGGCATCTTCGCATTTTTAAACGTTACCGGTCCACCGAGCGAAATATAAAAGTTCATCGCTAGGCAACGGGGTAAGAGCTCGGCACTCATGCTGTAGCTATGGAGAATCCCACCGACTTCTTTCGCGTCTTCTTCTTCGAGAATACGTAACGTATCTTCCGTTGCTTCCCGGTTGTGAATGACGATTGGCTTATTCTTTTTCTTCGCGAGTTGAATTTGTTTACGAAACGCAGCTTCCTGGACATCTTTTGGTGACGTATCCCAGTGATAATCAAGACCAATCTCACCGAGGGCGACGACTTTCTCATGGTCCATGAGGCGCTCGACTTTCGCGTACGCTGCATCGTCGAAATCGATTGAATCGACGGGATGCCAACCGATGACGGCATACAGATCATCATACTGTTCAACAAGTTCCATCGCCCGGTCGATTGTCTTATGATCGAATCCGACGACGATCATTGGTGAGACTCCGTTCGCGCGTGCGCGTTCAATCGTTTCTTCGACGTCTCCGTCGAACTGATCGGAATTTAAATGTGTGTGTGTATCGATTAACAATATCCTCAACTCCTTTTTCAAAAAAATGCCTGTGACGTGAAGTCCACAGGCATCCGAATTATTTTACACTGGCACCGTTCGCCATCGTTGACGGGACGGTCGCTAGTTCAAGTTTACCTGATTTTTCAGCCGCAAGCACCATACCTTGCGATAATTCGCCACGGAGAGTGACCGGCTTCAAGTTCGCGACGACGATGACCTTCCGACCGACCAGGTCTTCCGGCTCGTACCATTCAGCGATGCCTGAAACGATCTGGCGTGTTTCTTTCCCCATGTCGACCGTTAACTTTAACAGTTTTTTTGCTTTTTTGATTTTTTCTGCTGTGACGACTTCGCCGACACGCAGCTCAATTTGATCAAAGACATCAATTGTCGTTTCCGGACGAACATCCTCATCTGTTTCTTCGACTTCTTCTTCCTCAACTCGGGCAGCAGATGCCTGTTGCATCATTTCGACGATTGCTTCAACTTCCTCTTTCATGTCGCGGCGCGGGAAAATCGGTTCAGCAATCCCGACTTTTGTTCCTTCTTCAATCGACGCGAACTGTGCGAGTGCTTCCCAGTTCATCGGCTGACCAGCAAGACCAAGCTGACGGAACATCTCGGTCGGAGATTGTGTCATGAACGGTTGCAACATGATCGCGACGTGACGCAGCGTTCCGACGAGGTGGACCATGACCGAGCCGAGTTCATCCGTCTTCGTTTCGTCTTTCGCGAGTACCCACGGTTGTGTCTCGTCGATATATTTATTCGCGCGACTGATTAATTGCCAGACGTGCGCTAAGGCAACCGAGAATTCCATATGCTCCATCGAAGCCTCGACCTTCTCGACTGTTTCTTTCGCAAGCGTCGACAATGTCGCATCGAACGGCGTGACATTTCCCGCATAGGTCGGGATGACCCCATCAAAGTATTTCGTGACCATCGCAATCGTCCGGTTGAGTAAGTTCCCGAGATCATTCGCGAGATCGAAGTTCATCCGCTCAACGAATGCTTCGGGTGTGAACATCCCATCTGAGCCGAAAGGAACTTCGCGTAAGAGATAATAACGAAGAGCATCAAGACCATAACGGTCAATCATCGGAATCGGGTCAACAACATTGCCTTTTGATTTCGACATCTTCCCATCTTTCATCAACAACCAGCCGTGCGCGAAAACTTGTTTCGGCAATGGGAGATCGAGTGCCATCAAGAGTGCCGGCCAAACGATCGTATGGAAACGAACGATTTCTTTTCCGACGAGATGAACGTCTGCTGGCCAGTACTTGTCGAAGTTCCCTTGATCATCCGTTCCGTAACCGAGTGACGAGATGTAGTTCGTCAAGGCATCAACCCAAACGTAGACGACGTGTTTCGGATTCGACGGGACTTTAACGCCCCAGTCAAATGTCGTCCGTGAGACGGCGAGATCTTGGAGACCTGGTTTAATGAAGTTGTTGATCATTTCATTCTTCCGTGATTCCGGTAAGATGAATGATGGGTTCGCTTCAAAGTATTCGACTAAACGATCGGCATACTTACTAATTCGGAAGAAATAACATTCCTCACGAACAAGTTCGACGGGATGGCCGCTATCTGGGCTTTTTCCATCCACTAACTGCGATTCCGTGTAATACGTCTCGTCCGGAATCGAATACCAGCCTTCATATTCACCAAGATAGATATCACCTTTTTCGAGTAATGTCTCAAAAACGTGTTCGACGACTTTCTTGTGGCGTGGTTCTGTCGTTCGAATGTAATCGTCATACGAGATGTCGAGACGATCCCACAGGACTTTAATCTGCTCGACGACACCGTCGACGAATGCTTGTTCAGAAATACCTGCTTCAGCTGCTTTTTCCTGAATTTTTTGTCCGTGTTCATCCGTTCCTGTTAAGTAACGTACATCGAATCCTTGAAGACGTTTATAACGCGCCATCGCGTCTCCTGCGACCGTCGTGTACGCATGACCGATATGTAGCTTCGCGCTAGGATAATAAATCGGTGTCGTGATATAAAATGTTTTTGACATGTTATTCCTCCGTTCTATTGTTCATTCCATTATTATACGCTGTTCTATCGCCGCTGTCGAAACTCGTTTTTTGTCGAATCAAAACATTTTTTGACATCAGACATCAAATTACAAAAAAACACACTCAATAGTTTGAATTCCTTTAAAAAGGGAAAATCTATTAATAAATCGTTTCAATTATGGCTTTTTTGAGAAATAAATGACATTTTGATTTCAAGCTATTCGGATTGGTTGACTACTTTTGGAAAGTTTAGTATTCTACATTCTATAGAAGTGATGTCGAATTTTGACGATTTTTAAAAAAATACAGAGACTTAGACATCCAGAGGAGGAACAACAAAATGAAATCAACAGGTATTGTACGTAAAGTAGACGAGCTCGGCCGGGTAGTCATTCCAATTGAACTTCGCCGCACACTCCAAATCGCAGAGAAAGATGCACTCGAAATCTACGTCGATAACGAGCAAATCATTCTTAAAAAATACAAACCAAACATGACTTGCCAAGTTACTGGTGAAGTATCAGAAGATAACTTCAAATTGGCAGACGGAAAATTAATTCTCTCTCCAGACGGCGCACAACGTGTCCTCGTTGAGTTAAAAGATTTCCTCGATCGTCATTACGCAGGAAACGAATAAAACCAAGAAGGAAGCGCGCCGATTCGGTACGCTTCCTTTTTTCATTTCGATTCGTGATAAGACAGGTATAAGGCTTGTCGGTCAAGTCCCCGTTCCTTCGCAACACGCTTTAACGCCGCATTCGGTTTTTCACCGTCTGCGATATACCGTTCGATTTGATCGAGTGGATCTGCCTCTTGCTGGATTTCACTCGGACGTTCTTCCGTCGTTCCTTCGACGATGACGACAAATTCGCCCCGGACCTCTTCTGACGCCCAGTCTAACGCTTCCGTCACCGATCCACGAATGTATTCTTCATAACGTTTCGTCAATTCACGGGCGAGCGTGAGTTGGCGATCACCGAGTATTTCGAGGACACCTCCAAGCATTTCCTTTAGCCGATGGGGTGCTTCATAAAATATCAATGTTCCTTGCTCATAACGTAACGTCTCGAGTGCTTCACGCCGCTCTTTTTTCTTGCGTGGTAAAAAGCCGTAATACAAAAAATGTTCCGTCGGTAGACCTGACGCGACGAGGGCCGTCAATGCCGCATTCGCACCCGGTAAGACGACGACCGGAATGTCTGCTGCAATCGCGAGTCGGATTAAGTCGCTCCCCGGATCGGAAATCCCGGGCATTCCAGCGTCGGAGACGAGGGCGACCTGTTTCCCCGACAATAAGTCTTCGAGCAGCCGTTCACCGCTAACTTGCTTATTGTGTTCGTGATAACTGACGAGTTTCGTGTCGATTTCAAAGTGATTGCACAATTTCATCGTCTGGCGTGTGTCTTCTGCCGCGATGATATCGGCCTCTTGTAAGATGCGGACGGCTCGATACGTCATATCCTCTAAGTTCCCGATTGGCGTCGGTACGATATATAAGCCGTTCGTCTGATCCTTAAAACTGCTGGTCGCCTTCATGACGTCCCTCCTTGAATAAGCTGTTCTTTTTTCGCACGCGTCAATTGTTTGATCGCATACTCGCGTTTCAGCGCTTCCGATTTCGTTTCAAACGTCTCTGTGTACGCAAGGACGACCGGTAGCCGCGCCCGTGTGTACTTGGCACCCTGCCCCGTGTTGTGCGTCGCAACACGCTTCTCGACATCGACGGCATATCCCGTATACAGACTCCCATCGCGGCAACGCACGATATACACCGCATGCTTAGACATTCAGATGTTCCCGCATTTGTAAGGTATACGTGTCATCTTGCTCGTAGACGATGAACGGGGGTAACACCTTCAAGCCCGGTTTTGCATCCTTGATGCCTTCAATCAACAGCATATTCGCTTCTTTCCCTGCCTTCGGATAAATCAATTGCATCCGCTTCGGCTCAATCCGGTACTGACGCATCAGCGTCACGATGTCGAGTAGACGTTCCGGACGATGGACGAATGCCGTTTTCCCGCCTTGTTTAAGTAAGTCGGCGGCTGAACGAATGCAATCTTCAAGTGTACATAACACTTCATGCCGGGCAATCGTATAGTGTTCACTCTCATTTCGGTTCGATGATTCATGTGCTAAAAAATACGGCGGATTGCAGGTCACGACATCATAGGCACCGTATCCGAGTTGTTTCCCGGCCGTTTTGACATCCCCCTCAATCATTTGGAGCTGTCCCGCTTTTTCGTTCAACTCGATACTACGGCGTGCCATCTCGACGAGGCGCGGTTGAATTTCGAGTCCCGTGATCGTTCCGTTCGTCCGGTACGATAAAAAGAGCGGAATCGCACCGTTTCCGGCACACAAATCGATCAACTTACCTTGGCGGATCGGGACCCAGACGAATTGCGCGAGTAACGCGGCATCCAGTGAATACGAAAAGACGGTCGGACTTTGAATGATGCGACCGTCTCTTCCGAGGAGATGATCGAGTCGCTCATCTGGTAATAATTCAAGCATAGGTGTCTTCCTTTCTGAAAAAAAGACTGACTCCTAGGAAGTCAGCCTCTCAATGTTTCGTTAACATGGACAAGCAGAACAGGCAATCCCCGTCTTTACGGACTTGACCGTAGTGCAAGTTACAAATGTGGAATCCTTCTTGATAGAGGCGACCGAGGTTATCGTATCCGGCACCTACTAACGCTTCGGCTTCCGCTTCTTCTGTAATCGGTTGTTGTTCGTCTCGCTCCACCTTCTCACGCAGGTGATGATTTTCGAGGTAGAGGTGTTGATTTTCCTCCATCATGTAAGCAAGCTGATCTTTTAATACGCTCAGATGCTCAGTCAGCAAATGAATCTGTTGCTCGATCGCATCGACACGCGTAATGATTTCTTTTTTATCGACTCTCTCCACGCGTATGCACCCCGTCATTCTTTTGGTCGTTTTTGTTTTACGGCACCGACGGATAACAATTCTTCCATCGAATAAGTCAGAACGCGGGAACGGTCTTTCAGTTCAATTTGAACTACTTGATCGAGGATGTTCAATCCGACGACACGACCTTCGCCTTCTGGTACAGTCAGACGTTTTCCGTAATCCGGTAGATCACGTCGCATTTCTTCATACGTATCGTTCTCGTATTTCAAACAGCACATTAAACGGCCACAGACCCCGGAAATTTTCGTTGGGTTCAGTGATAAGTTTTGATCTTTCGCCATCTTGATTGAGACCGGCTCAAATTCACCTAAGAACGATGAACAACAAAGGACACGGCCGCACGGACCGATTCCACCGAGCAATTTCGCTTCATCACGAACTCCGATTTGGCGCAACTCAATCCGTGTCCGGAAGACTGCTGCTAAATCTTTAACGAGTTCCCGGAAGTCGACGCGACCTTCCGCTGTGAAGTAAAAGATGACTTTATTACGATCAAACGTATATTCGACGTCCACGAGTTTCATATCGAGCTTATGTTCGCGAATCTTTTCGACACACACTGCATGTGCATCAAGTGCTGCTACTTTATTTTCACGGACGATCATTGCATCTTTATCATCAGCAATCCGAAGAATTGATTTTAATGGTAAGACCACATCTTCCTCGTCCATTTGTTTATCGGCGATTACCACTTCGCCATATTCAATGCCCCGTACTGTCTCCACGATGACGGCTTGTCCTCGTGATAATGACTCTTGTCCAGGTGCAAAATAATAAATTTTGCCCGCTTCTTTAAAGCGAACGCCTACTACTTCTAGCATATCGCTCTACCCTTTCTGTAAGTCAAACATGAGACGCTCAACTGTTAATTGAGGATTAACATTCGCTTCGACCCGTTTGACGGCTGCAAGTACTGCCTGCAACCAGCGGGTGATCGTCGCCTGACTCTTTCCACCCATCTGCTCAAGTAATGGTCGGCTATTCGTATACGTAATGATCTCCCATGATGGATTCAACTTCAGATGCAAGGCATCTTCGAAGAAACATGTCACGAGTTCTAGACCAATCCGGACGTCTTGCCGATTCTTAAATTGGTTAATCCACTTCTCTTGAACGAACAAAGGCAAATCTGCCGGACGATTCGCTAATTCCTCCATCAATTGTAACACTGACGCTCGCGCATTTACAAACCAGTCTTCGATTAAGGCTTGCTCCGCATCATCAATTTTTGAGTAGACGCGAGCTGCAAGTTGGGTTAACTCCGCATCTCGAGACGTTTTATCCGATAAAACTTGTCCAATCATCACACGATCGGCCGGTCGAAAACTTAACAGTTGTCCACGAGAACGAATCGTCGGTAATAACAGTTGCGGTTGATTCGTTAGTAGAATCGCTACTTTTCCTTCGCCCGGTTCTTCGAAGAACTTCAATAAACTATTCGCTGCTTGCGGAGTCATCCGGTGCGCTTGCGTCACGACATAGATTTGCCGATCCCCTTCTAACCCCCGAAGTGACAAGTCATGCATCAATTGCTGGATTTGTTCTTTTTTGATGGTTGCCCCATCTGGCTCAATCTGGTAGTAATCGACAAGGTTTCCGCTATCCATCCGTCGACAGCTTCGGCATTCATTACACGGCTCTACTTGATCTTTCCGCTCACAAAATAAACTCTTGGCGAACAATTGAGCCGCTTCCAAAAGAAGCGGCTCATAGTCTCCCGTAAAGATATAAGCATGATTGATTCGATTTGCTCGTAAAGAATTTTGAAGAATCGTCGAGATGACAGATTGTGTTTGTTCGAGCTCATGAAATGTCCGCATCAGAACTGATGAAACCCTTCAATCGGCAAGACAAAGACTGTCGCGCCTCCGACTTGAACTTCAACCGGATAGGGAATATACGAGTCGGCGTGTCCTCCCATTGGGGAGATCGGCGAGACCATTTGATCGCGGCTCGAACAATTTTTCTTGATCAAACGCATCAAATCGTCAACACGTTCACTTTGAACCCCAATCATGAATGTCGTGTTACCTTCTTTTAAAAAGCCGCCCGTCGTCGCAAGTTTGGTTGCCCGAAAATCATTTTCAACAAGCGCTTCTGCTAAACGTAAGCTATCTTTATCTTGAACAATCGTAATGACCATTTTCATGATAATCTCTCCCTTTTCTTCAAATAGGCTAACACATCTTCTAACAATAGCGACTGGACCGCTTCAATCGATTGATTGGCGTCAATCAATCGAATGCGTTCCGGTTCTGACGCGGCTAATGATAAAAAGCCATGATAGACACGCTCTCTGAATGCATCATCACGTTGCTCGATCCGGTCAAGCGCCCCTCGTTCAATCATTCGTCTTTTCGAGTCCATGACCGTCAAGTCAAACAAGTACGTTCGATCAGGGGTTAATCCTCCTGTTGCTTGCTGATTGACGTTACGGATCTGTTCAATTGAATACCCGAGTCCATATCCTTGATACGCAATCGAGGCATCAACGAAACGATCACATAAAACGACAGTCCCAGCTGTAAGTGACGGACGAATCAATTCATTGACGTGCTGCGCCCGTGACGCCGCATACAATAAAATTTCTGTCATTTCATCCATCTCCGTGAAATCTGGATTCAGAATCAACGAACGGATTTCATTCCCAACGCGTGTGCCGCCTGGCTCTCGTGTCATGATGACCTGATAACCCTCTTTTTTTAATGCTTCTGCCATCAATTGAAGCTGTGTCGTTTTTCCTGCGCCATCTGGTCCTTCGACTGTAATAAACGTTCCCTTCATTCAACAAACCCTTCCTCTATGACACGCAACGTACCTTCTTGCAAAGACTCTCCACCCTGAAGATGGACGGATGCGGCTATATGATGCTCAATACATACTATCTGTTCTTTTGTCACACGCTCTCCTCGCAACAAGACTGGAATACCTGGCGGATATGGAATAATCGTTTCAAGTGCAATCTGACCAATCGTTTCACGAAGCGGAAGATTCCGATATTCCCTCTCCTCTAACTGATCCAGTGGGCAAGCGAGTGATGATACTTTTATTTTACCCATAATTGATTGCTCGATATACCTTTTTGAGGGAATTCCTTTCATTTTCAACTTTTCAATCGCATCTTTTACCTGTGTTAACCACTGAGTTCGGACAGTTTCCGATAACTTATGAAGAGGTAAAATGCAGACGACAAATGAAGCTAAAGCAAACTCTGCATCTATTTTTTCATTGGCTAATGCATCGAGTAACTGTTCTCCGGAATAGTCCTCATAGGAAAGAATCACGCGTGACCAATCATCAAAAGTAAAAGCATGCATTCCATCTAGTCCGTCGAGTTCGTCTTTGAACAGTTGATGACTGTTCCGGACCTCTTCCATCTCATCAATCGTCCACTGCTGTCGATAGTATCGAGCATAATCGAGCGAAGCCATGATGAGATACGAAGGGCTTGATGTTTGAAACGACTGGAGTGCATGGTGGAGCTTACGACGTTGTACGTCCGTTAATCGCTCATGAATCCAAGCCCCCATCGTTAATGCCGGTAACGTCTTATGAGCAGATTGGACGACAGCTGTAGCACCCTGTTCAAAAGCTGAACGGATTCCAACTGCTTCTCCAAAATGTGCACCATGTGCCTCATCAACTAATAATGGTATTTTATAACGTGCTGTCACTGCTACGATTTCTTCGATAGCTGCTGTTTCTCCATAGTAACTCGGTGAAGTTAAAAATACCGCGACTCCACCCGGATAAGATGTTAACGCTTCCTTTAATGTTTCACGTGAAACATTGCCGGCGATTTGTGTTTCTTCATCATACTCAGGGCTCATGAAGATTGGAGACAATCCTAACCATTCGAGTGCATTAAAAATCGACTTATGTGAATTTCTCTGAACGTAGACGCGATCTCCTCGTTTAGTCACAGCCGCAAGCATTGCCCAGTTACCACTTGTTGAACCATTGATTAAAAAATGACTATCTTCCGAATCATAGACTTCACGCAACAATACTTTTGCTTCTAGAATCGCTTCTGTCGGATGGTGAAAATCATCTAAGCCAGCTAGTTCTGTTTTATCCCATTCCAAAAAACTAGGTAGACCTAATACGATTGATCCATTTTTATGACCAGGAACGTGCCAAGATGTTGCCTTACGTTCGACATGTCGCTTAAGTGCCTCAATGATTGGAAGCTGACTTTTCATGAAATACACCTCTTGTTTTTAAAATACAAAAGACCGACCTGCAAGATGCAGATCGGTCCTTTTCAATTGCCTGGCAACGTCCTATCCTCACAGGGGGAAGCCCCCAACTACTTTCGGCGTTCAAGTGCTTAACTTCCGTGTTCGGCAT
>NZ_JACSMK010000015.1:0-54413 GCF_018618595.1 Exiguobacterium sp. s133 | reverse complement strand
ACGCCGAAAGTAGTTGGGGGCTTCCCCCTGTGAGGATAGGACGTTGCCAGGCAATTGAAAAAGACCGATCTGCATCTTGCAGGTCGGTCTTTTTGTGTATGTTCATTTAGAGTTAAATTATTTGCAATTCACTTTTAAGATGATTACTATTAAATCAAACAATAGTCAAAGATGGTCAGAGAGGTGGTGCCCATGCAAAACATCACAGATATCATCGAAGCCTATTTAAAACAAATCTTAAATGATGAAACAAAAGTTGAAATCAAACGTCAAGAAATTGCCCAGCGTTTTGATTGTGTTCCTTCCCAAATCAATTATGTCATCAACACACGTTTTACAGTCGAAAAAGGCTATTTTGTCGAAAGTAAGCGTGGTGGTGGAGGGTATATCCGGATTCAGAAAATCGTTTTGCTAGATAGTCACGATCTCTTAGACGAGATGAGTGCCTGGGTCGGTGATCAATTAACCGAACAGGCTGCTGAAGATTATTTGATTCGATTAATGAATGAACAATTATTAACGCGACGTGAAGCGATTATCATCCAAGCGTTGTTACGAAAAGAAAGTCTACCGATGGATGTAGAAGATCAACACCGGATGCGAGCGCATCTGATGCAATCACTTCTCCAAACCATCAAGCGATTGTAGCATTGGAGGAATGCCATATGCGATGTCAACGTTGTTTAGAGCGCGAGGCAATCGTACGTGTCAAACTTCCACAAGAAACGGAAGGAGCAGAGCGTGTTTTATGTTCTGTATGTGTCCGAGAGCTTGCGCGCGAGTATCAAGGTACAACGTGTCCTTCTTGTGGTATGACACGACAACAGTTGTTGCATTTGAGAAAAGTTGGTTGTGCGACGTGTTACACCGTATTTAAGGATGAAGTCGATGGAATGGTCCGTCAATTCCAGCATGGCCACTCCAAACATTATGGATCACGCCCTGATGAAGAATCAGTCGAAAAGCGTTTGAAGCAACAGTTAAGCCGGTTAAAAGAACAACTCAATCGGAAGGTCTTGTCAGAAGATTACGAAGAAGCTGAACTGATTAAACAACAGATTGTTAGCGTCGAGGAGGATTTGCGCCATGTTTAAAGAATTATTGACGCATCCTTTAAGTGAAAAAATGAATCAACAAGCCCCTTATGATGACATCGTCGTCTCGACACGGATTCGTTTAGCTCGAAATGCGATGCAATATCCGTTCTCGACGATGCTGTCGGAAAAAGAGGCGAATGAACTGATTGATGAAACGGAACGCCAGTTGAGTGGACTAAAAGGATTCCGATTTGGACGGGTCGACCAGGCGGATGCGCTGACACGGACTGCTTTAGTGGAAAAACATTTAATCAGTCCCGCACTTGCATCCCATCCACGGACGGGATTGTTCATTAGTGAAGATGAACAGATTAGCGTCATGGTGAATGAAGAAGATCATTTCCGGATTCAAACATTGTTTCCGGGTCTACAACTCGAAGAAGCTTTTCGGATCGCGAAACAAGTCGATCAATTGATTAGTGAACGTTTTAAGATTGCCTTTGATGATACACTCGGTTATTTGACAACCTGTCCGAGCAATGTCGGGACGGGACTTCGCGCTTCTGTCATGCTGCATCTACCTGGACTTGTCTTGACGAATCAAATTCAAGGATACGTCAAGCACTTGAGACAGCTTGGTTTTGCGATTCGTGGCCGGTATGGTGAAGGCAGCGACGCCTCTGGGCGGATGTTTCAACTGTCGAATCAACGGACTCTTGGAGCGAGTGAAGATATGCTGATTACGGATTATCTTTTTGCTGTTGAAGCATTAATTGAGGCAGAACAGGCCGCAAGAAAAGGATTAATGGAGATGTATCAAGAAGAACTAGAAGACCGGTTATACCGGTCGTATGGCATTTTAACATCCGCCCGTTTAATTACGGCACGAGAAGCAACGGAACGTCTATCCGATGTTCGCTTAGCAGATGGGCTAGGATTAGCTGTCAATCTCGCACCGAATGTGTTTCATCATTTACTTGTATCCTTACAAACAGGTTTTCTACAAAAGCATTTCGGGAATCAATTAACAACAAGAGAACGGGACATCGAGCGAGCGAATGTGATTCGTCAGATGTTAACCGAACAGAAACACAGGGATCACACACAAGGAGGTTTTGCGTAATGATGTTTGGACGATTCACAGAACGTGCCCAACGCGTACTCGCACTTGCACAGGAAGAAGCAGTACGACTCGGACACCATAATATCGGGACAGAACATATTTTACTCGGGCTTGTACGTGAAGGAGACGGGATTGCTGCGAAAGCTTTAACAGCACTCGGACTCAGTTCAGATAAAATTCAAATGGAAGTCGAAGCATTGATCGGTCGTGGACAAGATGGTGCGACGACGATTCACTATACGCCGCGCGCAAAAAAAGTCATCGAACTTTCAATGGATGAAGCACGTAAGCTCGGTCATTCGTATGTCGGCACGGAGCACCTCTTACTCGGCTTGATTCGTGAAGGTGAAGGTGTTGCGGCACGCGTCTTAAACAACCTTGGAATCAGTCTTTCTAAAGCACGTCAGCAAGTATTGCAACTGCTTGGGAACAGCGAAACGACAGCTAACGCATCACAAGCAGGCTCAGGCGTCGCGACGCCAACGCTAGATGGCTTGGCACGCGACTTGACGCAACAAGCACGTGAGACACGTCTCGACCCAGTCATCGGACGCGCAAAAGAAATTCAACGTGTCATCGAAGTCTTGAGTCGTCGGACGAAAAACAACCCGGTTTTGATTGGGGAGCCAGGTGTTGGTAAAACAGCTGTCGTCGAAGGACTCGCCCAACAAATCATCAACAATGAAGTGCCGGAAACGTTACGGAATAAACGCGTCATGGTTCTCGACATGGGGACGCTCGTCGCCGGGACGAAATACCGTGGTGAGTTCGAAGACCGTTTGAAAAAGGTCATGGATGAAATCCGTCAAGCTGGAAACATCATTCTCTTCATCGACGAATTGCACACATTGATTGGTGCAGGTGGAGCAGAAGGCGCAATCGATGCGTCAAACATTTTAAAACCATCACTCGCGCGCGGTGAACTCCAATGTATCGGTGCGACGACACTTGACGAATACCGCAAATATATCGAAAAAGATGCAGCGCTTGAGCGTCGTTTCCAACCAATTCAAGTCGCTGAACCAACAGCGAACGAAGCAACACAAATCTTGTTTGGTCTTCGTGACCGTTATGAAGCCCACCACCGTGTCACGATCACGGATGAAGCGATTCAAGAAGCGGTGACGCTTTCTGACCGTTACATCTCGGACCGTTTCCTACCGGATAAAGCAATCGACTTGATTGACGAAGCGGCTTCAAAAGTTCGTCTTCGTTCATATACAGCACCACCGAACTTAAAAGAAGTCGAAGCAAAACTTGAAGGCATCCGAAAAGATAAAGACGAAGCCGTCCAAAGCCAAGAATTCGAAAAAGCAGCAAGCTTACGCGACACTGAGCAAAAACTTCGCGATGAGCTCGAGCGCTTAAAAGAAGAATGGCAGAACAAACAAGGCAATGAGAAGCTTGAAGTCACAAAAGATGATATCGCGCAGGTCGTCGCGAGCTGGACGGGCGTACCCGTAACGAAAATCGCTGAAGAAGAAACCGATCGTTTGCTCCGTCTCGAAGAAATTCTTCATAGTCGGGTCATCGGTCAAAATGAAGCGGTCAAATCAATCTCAAAAGCAATCCGTCGCGCACGTGCCGGACTCAAAGATCCTAAACGTCCAATCGGTTCATTCATCTTCCTCGGTCCAACGGGTGTCGGTAAAACAGAGCTTGCCCGTGCCGTCGCAGAATCGATGTTTGGTGACGAGGATGCCATCATCCGAATCGACATGTCAGAATACATGGAGAAACATGCAACAAGCCGACTCGTCGGTTCACCTCCTGGATATGTCGGATATGAAGAAGGCGGTCAATTGACTGAAAAAGTACGCCGTAAACCGTACTCCGTCATCTTGCTTGATGAAATTGAAAAAGCTCACCCTGAAGTCTTCAACATCTTGCTTCAAGTGCTCGATGATGGACGTCTTACGGATTCAAAAGGCCGGACAGTCGATTTCCGTAATACGATCATCGTCATGACGTCGAACGTCGGTGCAAGTGCCCTCAAACGGAATAAATACGTCGGGTTCACAGTGTCGGACGATACGGACCGCGAATACAAAGACATGAAGGGGAAAGTGATGGACGAACTGAAGAAAGCCTTCCGTCCTGAGTTCTTGAACCGGATTGACGAAACGATCGTCTTCCACTCACTTGAGAAAAAACACATCGAAGAGATCGTCAAACTCATGGCGAAGACTCTCGAAAAACGCCTTGCGGAACAACAGGTTCACTTTGAATTGACACCTGCCGCGCTTTCGAAGATTGCCGACATCGGATACGACCCAGAATACGGAGCTCGCCCAATCCGTCGTGCACTTCAACGAGAAGCTGAGGATCGTTTGTCGGAAGCATTGCTTGCGGGAGACATTCAAAAAGGAGAACGTGTTGCACTTGATGTAGAAAACGATGAATTCATCGTCCGCCGCCACCAAGTGGAACCGGCAACGACAGAATAAGTGATCAACAGGGTCCAGCTTTCGCAAGTACGAAGCGAAAGCTGGGCTTTTTCTTGGATAGAGAAAGGATGAACAGAGTGGCTAAAATGAAGACGAAATTTGTTTGCCAAAGCTGTGGGACGGAGTCACCGAAATGGATGGGACGCTGCTCCGGCTGTGGGGAATGGAATACGATGGTCGAAGAAGTCGTCGAGGAGAAGAAAGCACGACGCGGTTCCGCTTTTGTCCATACGACGACGAAACAATTGAAACCGGAACGTCTCGCAAATATCGTCTCACAAGAAGAAAGTCGTGTCTTCACGGGGAGTAGTGAATTTGACCGTGTGCTCGGCGGCGGGATTGTGCCCGGATCGATGGTCCTCGTCGGAGGTGACCCGGGGATTGGGAAATCGACGATTCTGTTACAGACAAGTGCGCGCCTTGCACAACGCGGCGAAAAAGTCCTCTATATCTCAGGTGAGGAATCGCTCAAACAGACAAAACTCCGCGCTGAACGGCTCGGTTTACCGACTCAAGACTTATTCGTGCTCAGTGAAACGGACATGAATATGATTGAGCGGGTCGTCGACGAAGAAAAACCAGGCTTTTTAATCATCGACTCGATTCAAACGGTCTATATCGATGAAATTCAGTCTGCCCCTGGTAGCGTCACGCAAGTACGTGAATGTACGGCGATGCTGATGAAAATCGCGAAGAGTCGCGGCATTGCCATCTTTATCGTCGGTCACGTCACGAAACAAGGTTCGATTGCCGGACCTCGTTTACTCGAACACATGGTCGATGCCGTCCTGTACTTCGAAGGGGAACGTCACCATACGTTCCGGATCCTCCGTGCCGTCAAAAACCGGTTTGGTTCGACGAACGAGATTGGAATCTTTGAAATGCGGGAGTCTGGTTTAGAAGAAGTCTTGAATCCATCGGAAATCTTCCTCGAGGAGCGGACGTCCGGTGTGTCGGGTTCGACAATCGTTGCTTCGATGGAGGGGACACGGACTGTTCTCGTTGAGTTACAAGCCCTGATTTCACCGACATCATTCGGTAATCCACGCCGTATGGCAACAGGGATTGACCAAAATAAAGTGGCCTTGCTGATGGCAGTGCTTGAGAAACGATCTGGTTTACTGCTCCAGACACAAGATGCCTATTTGAAAGCAGCTGGTGGCGTCAAGCTCGATGAACCGGCGATTGACCTCGCCGTCTGTGTCGCGATTGCCTCGAGTTTTCGCGACAAGCCGACACGTCCGACAGATGTCGTCATTGGTGAAGTAGGTTTGACGGGAGAAGTCCGGCGCGTCTCACGGATTGAGCAACGCGTCGCAGAAGCTGCGAAGCTCGGATTCACACGAGCCATCATTCCGAAAAACAATCTCGGGGGATGGACCTATCCGGACGGCATCACGGTCATCGGTGTCGAAAGTGTTGACGAAGCGTTACGCGAAACCATCCCGTTTTAAACGCCTGAAATGTAGGAAAAGATGGGGAGGCTGTAATGGATATGTAAACAGTTTCCCCACCTTAAGGCGTAGGTGATTCAAATAAATACATGTTACAATGAACTTAAAATAATAGAAGGAGGTGGGAAGATTGAAAATCATCATTCGAATCTTTTTCGCGTTACTCGGTCTTGCGCTTGGTGTCTTGTTATTGCCCCAGTTATTTCAATTAATTGAAGCGGCGACAGGGATGACTTTCCCGGAATGGTTGATGACGACATACGTAACCGGAACGATTGGTGCACTCATATTTTTATTAATTGGATTATTCATTACGGATGCGGTTATTCGACTTCTCCGATTTTTAGAAGAAAAACTAGTAAAGGCGCCCGCTGCAGATTTATTCTTTGGAACATTTGGTCTCTTGCTAGGTCTCGTGATGGCATTTCTCGTCAGCATGTTGATCGAACTTGTCGGGATTCCGCTGCTTAGTAATGTCTTAACCATTTTCGCGACTGCCTTATTCGGATACCTCGGCTTTACGGTCGGATATCGCAAACGGCATGAGTTGACGAAAATCTTTTTACGGTCAAACAGTAGTAACTCGGATAAAAAGTCGACACCGGAACCCGTTGTTGTCGCAAAATCAAACAGTAAAGTACTCGATACGAGTGTTATCATCGATGGACGGATCACAGATATCGCGAAGACCGGATTTGTCGAAGGGAAACTGATCGTTCCGCAATTCGTGATTGGGGAACTTCAGTACATTGCCGATTCATCGGATACATTAAAACGAAATCGTGGACGCCGGGGGCTTGACGTCTTAAAAGAACTCCAATCAATCCCTGGGATGGAAGTCGAAATTTATGATGGTGACTTCGAGGATGTACCAGAAGTCGACATCAAACTGATTAAGCTGGCAGAGTTGATGAAAGGAATTGTCGTTACGAACGATTACAACTTGAATAAAGTGTGTGAAGTCCGGAACGTACCCGTCTTGAACATCAATGATTTAGCAAATGCCGTCAAGCAAGTTGTGATTCCGGGTGAAGAGATGATGGTGCTTGTCATCAAAGAAGGAAAAGAGCAAAAGCAAGGGATTGCCTACCTCGAAGATGGCACGATGGTCGTCGTCGAAGGTGGTAAACACTTGATTTCGAAAACGATTGGTGTTGTCGTGACGAGTGTCCTTCAGACGTCTGCTGGACGGATGATTTTTGCGAAGCCACAAGAAAAATAAGGGACTGCCACAACTGTGGCAGTCTTTACTTATGAGAAAAGAGGGAATGCAGTGATAGAACAGACATACCGCGTCGTCATTCCGGCAGCTGGTGCCGGAAAAAGAATGGGCGCAGATCGTAATAAACTGATGCTGCTGTTACGGGACCGTTCAATCATTGAGTGGACACTCGATGTGTTTGAAGCCGATCCCTTATGTGAAGAAATCATTCTTGCCATCAATCCGGCGGAACAAGTCTGGTTTGAGCAAGTGACGGACCGATACGCAACGCCTGTACGCCTTGTTGCCGGAGGACGGGAACGGCAAGAAAGTGTCTTACGCGGACTGGAAGTCATCGAAGCACCCGGTATCGTGTTGATTCATGACGGCGCCCGGCCATTCATCGAACAGACAGCGATTCATGCCGTCGTCGCGGCGGCAGTCGAGCACAAAGCAGCGATTCTCGCCGTCCCGGTCAAAGATACGGTCAAACGGATCATCGGAGAGACGATCGTCGAAACGGTTCCGCGTGACGAACTGATGGCAGCTCAAACACCGCAAGCCTTCGATCTCGACACGATCCGAACCGTCCATCAAAAAGCAGCAGAACACTATTTAGGTACAGATGATGCAAGTTTGATAGAATGGGACGGAGGAAAGGTGACGCTCGTCACCGGTCAGTATGAAAATATTAAAGTGACGACACCGGATGATTTATGGTTTGGTGAAGCGATCTTAATGAAACGAGGGAAATAACGATGATTCGAATTGGACAAGGTTTTGATGTACATGCATTCGCAGAAGATCGGAAACTCATTTTAGGTGGGATTGAAATCCCACATACGAAAGGATTACTCGGTCACTCGGATGCGGACGTCTTGCTCCATACGATTGCGGATGCAGCACTCGGAGCGATTGCAGAAGGGGATATCGGCAAACATTTTCCGGACACCGATCCTGAGTTCAAAGATGCGGACTCTGCTAAACTGCTCGAACATGTCTATGCACTCGTCAAGCGTAAAGGATATGAATTGAGTAACTTAGACGCGACCGTCATCGCGCAAGCGCCTAAATTACGCCCGTACATCGATACGATGCGTGCGCGGATTGCGGAACTGCTTGAAGCGGACATCGAGCAGATCAATGTCAAAGCGACGACGACGGAATGGCTCGGGTTTACAGGGCGCGAAGAAGGAATTGCGTGCCAAGCTGTGATTCTGCTGAAACGAATCGAAGAATAAGGTATACTAATTAAGCGAATTTGAGACTAAAGGAGTGATCGGCAATGGCAGAAGTACGTGTACGTTATGCACCAAGTCCGACCGGGCACCTTCATATTGGGAATGCACGGACGGCTTTATTCAACTACTTGTTCGCACGTCATGCGGGCGGGAAAATGATTTTACGGATTGAGGATACGGACCAAAAACGAAACATTGATGGTGGCGTTGAAAGTCAGATGAAGTACCTCGAGTGGCTCGGAATCGATTGGGATGAAGGTCCAGGCCGCGGTGGCGATTACGGTCCTTACTTCCAAATGGAACGGCTTGATCTTTATCAAAAATACACAGACGAGTTACTTGAAAAAGGACTCGCCTACCGTTGCTACATGACCTCGGAAGAACTTGAGGCGGAACGTGAAGCACAAATTGCACGTGGTGAAGCACCGCGTTATTCAGGTGCACACCGAGATTTATCGCAAGAACAAGAAGACGCATTCGTCGCAGAAGGACGGACACCATCGATTCGGATTCGTGTACCGGAAAGCGTGACATATACGTGGAACGATATCGTCAAAGAAGACGTATCGTTTGAATCAAAAGACTTCGGGGACTGGGTCATCGTCAAAAAAGACGGGATTCCGACGTATAACTTCGCCGTTGTCGTCGACGATCACTTGATGGCAATCAGCCATGTCTTACGTGGAGACGACCACATCTCGAACACGCCGAAACAGATGATGATTTATGATGCGTTCGGTTGGGAGTATCCAACATTTGGTCACATGACGCTCATCGTCAACGAAGAGCATAAAAAACTGTCGAAACGTGATCAATCAATCATTCAGTACATCGAGCAGTATAAAGACCTCGGGTATCTCCCGGAAGCGTTACTTAACTTCGTGACGTTGCTTGGTTGGTCGCCGGTCGGAGAACAAGAAATCTTTACGAAAGAAGAATTCATCGAAATCTTTGATGCGTCCCGCCTGTCGAAGAGTCCAGCTGTTTTCGATCAACAAAAACTCGCTTGGATCAATGGGCAGTACATGAAACATCAATCGTTCGAAGAAGTATTCGAAGCGAGTCTTCCATTCCTTCAAGCAGCAGGACGCGTCTCAAACGAGCCGTCAGCAGAAGAACTCGACTGGGCGAAGAACCTCGTCGGACTTTACCGTGAGCAGATGACACACGGAGCGGAAGTCGTTGAGCTTTCAGAGATGTTTTTTGAAGATGAAGTGGTGTATGATGAAGAAGCAAACACTGTCTTGAGTGGCGAAACGGTTCCGACCGTCTTAGCTGAATTCGCGAACCAATTGCGGACACTTGAAGAGTGGACGCCGGAAGCGATCAAAGCATCAATTAAGGCAACACAAAAAGCAACCGGTCAAAAAGGAAAAAATCTGTTCATGCCAATCCGCGTCGCAACGACGGGGCAAACACATGGTCCAGAACTTCCGAATACGATTCAACTATTAGGAAAAGACCGCGTACTTGCGCGACTAGACGTATAAATAAAGCGTAGATGAGGAAAGTAGTGTCAATGTTTCTTCTCCAGAGACAAGCTTGTGTGGTGCGAGAGCTTGAAGAAAATTGCCATGAAATGCCCCTCTGAGTGCTACCCGAAATCAGTGAGAGTAGGCGTAGACGTATCTCCGGCGTTAACGGACACGGAGAGGGACGATTGATTCGTCCAAACAGAGTGGGACCGCGCTAATTAGCGTCTCTGTGCAGCGATGCACGGAGGCGCTTTTTCTTATGGAGAGGAGATTGAACATGACACGTATACGAGAAGACATTCGCAATGTATTCAACCAAGACCCGTCTGCACGCAGTAGCATTGAAGTCATCTTGACGTACCCCGGCTTACATGCGATTTGGATGCACCGTGTAGCCCATCGGTTATGGAAGTTGAACTTAAAGTTACTGGGGCGAAGCATTTCACAGTTCAGCCGCTTCTTGACAGGGATCGAAATTCATCCGGGTGCGACGATTGGTCGTCGCTTCTTCATCGACCATGGGATGGGTGTCGTCATCGGAGAAACAGCCATCATCGGCGACGATGTGACGATTTTTCAAGGCGTGACGCTCGGCGGGACGGGCAAAGAGACGGGCAAACGTCATCCGACGCTCGGTAATGGCGTGCTCGTTTCAGCCGGAGCACGTGTACTCGGTGATATTTCGGTCGGGGATGCATCAAAAATCGGGGCAAGCTCAGTCGTCCTAAAAGACGTCCCTGCTAACGCAACCGTCGTCGGGATTCCGGGACGTGTCGTCATCCAGGACGGAATGAAAGTCGAGGCCCCTCTCGATCACCGTCTACCGGATCCCGTTAGTGAGTGCCAGGAACGGATTGAAATTGAAATCGAAGAACTAAAACGGGAAATTGAACGAATCAAAGGAGGACTTCGGAATGATACAACTCTACAACAGCATGACCGGAAAAAAGGAACCATTTAAACCGTTAGAAGAAGGTAAGGTCAAGATGTACGTCTGTGGACCGACCGTCTATAACTATATCCACATTGGTAATGCCCGCCCGGCAATTGTCTTCGATACAGTCCGCCGCTACTTTACGTACCGCGGTTATGAGGTTCAGTACGTCTCGAACTTTACGGATGTCGATGATAAAATCATTCGGACGGCAAATGAACTCGGTGAAGATTATCATGACTTAACGAAACGTTTCATTGCCGCGTATCATGCAGATACGGGCGCTTTGAACGTCCAACAAGCGGACGTCCATCCGCTCGTTACGGAGACGATGGATGATATCATCGACTTCATCAAAGTTCTCGTTGAAAAAGGGAATGCCTATGCTTCAGGCGGAGATGTCTACTTCCGGACACGGAGTTTTGAGACGTATGGTCAGTTGAGTCAGCAATCGATTGATGAATTACAATCGGGCGCGCGGATTGAAGTCGGCGAGAAAAAAGAAGATCCACTCGATTTCGTTCTTTGGAAAGCCGTTAAGCCGGACGAACCGTCTTGGACAAGTCCATGGGGTGAAGGACGTCCGGGCTGGCACATCGAGTGCTCGGCGATGGCAAAGAAATACCTTGGCGATACGATTGATATCCATGCCGGTGGACAAGACTTGAAATTCCCGCACCATGAAAATGAAATTGCCCAGTCGGAAGCATGCAATTCTCAAAAATTCGCGAACTACTGGATGCACAATGGATTCGTCAACATCGAAAACGAGAAGATGTCGAAATCACTCGGAAACTTTTTGACGGTCCATGAAGCGATTCAAGTCGTCGATCCAATGGTCTTACGCTTCTTCATGCTGTCTGTTCAGTATCGCCATCCGATCAACTACAGCCGTGAGCTGATTGATCAAGCGGTCAACGGTCTCGCGCGAATTCGGGAGTCGGTCGCAAACGTCGAGCATCGTCTCGCGATGACGGCAGATCTCGGAACGGCAAACGAAAAATGGTTGAAGCGGATTGAAGACATCAAGCAACATTTCATCACGTCGATGGATGATGACTTCAATACAGCGAATGCTGTAACGGATTTGTTCGATTTATCGAAAGAAGCAAATCTTTATCTTGCAGAAGCACAAGTGTCAAAAGAAGTTCTTGAGCGCTTCCTGACCGTTTTCAATGAATTGTCGGGCGTATTAGGTGTAACGTTGACGGTCGACCGCGGACTGCTCGACGAAGAAGTCGAACAGTTGATCACAGAACGAAACGAAGCACGGAAAAATCGTGATTTCGGACGGGCAGATGAAATCCGCGATCAGTTACGCGACCAGGGCATCTTGCTTGAAGATACAGCACAAGGGATGCGGTGGAAGCGCGGATGAAGAACTATAAACAATTGAACGCGCTCGCGCTCGCCTATATGGGAGACGTCGTCTATGAGATGCATGTAAGAGAGCGACTACTTGACCGTGGTTTCGTCAAACCAGGCGAGTTGCATCAAGCAGCGGTCCAGTATGTCCGGGCGCAAGCACAGGCGACCGTCGTTACACATTGGCTCAATCAGGGAACACTGACAGAAGAGGAACAAGCCGTCGTCCGGCGTGGGAAAAATGCGAAGTCCGGTTCTGTACCAAAAAGTACGGATGTCCATACGTACCGCTACGCGACGGCGTTCGAAGCATTGTTAGGCTACATTTATCTTTCAGAAGGAGGGGATCGTCTTGAAGAACTCATCGGGCAAGCGTTCGAATTACTCGAAGCCGAAACGACAGACGGAAAATAACCCAGTCGATCAAGGACAGCGCCCTAAGACTGGCGAAAAACGAAAACGTGTTGAAAAGAAACAAGAGGACCCGGTCGTCATCGAACCACTCGCGGAAGGGCAGGATTTCCTTTACGGACGAAATCCTGTTCTCGAAGCGTTACGAAGTGGACGCGAAATGAATAAACTCTTTATCCAGGAAGGTCAACAAAAAGGTCCACTCGCCGTCATCCACGCGATGGCGCAAGAAGCGAATGTCCAAATTCAAATCGTCCCCCGTTCAAAACTGAATGGTCTGACAGGGAGCGACAACCACCAAGGTGTCGTTGCGGCAGTTGCCGCCTATGAATACGCGGAACTCGACGATATCTTTGCCCTAGCAGAGAAGAAGGATGAGACACCACTCATCGTCTTACTCGACGAGCTGGAAGACCCGCATAACCTCGGTTCGATTCTTCGGACGGCAGACGCTGTCGGTGCGCACGGGGTCATCATTCCGAAACGCCGCTCGGTCGGATTGACACAAGTCGTCGCAAAAGCATCGACGGGTGCAATCGAGCATATTCCGGTCGTTCGCGTGACGAACTTAACGCGGACGATGGAAGACCTCAAGAAAAAAGGACTTTGGTTCGTCGGGACGGATGCGCGTGAAAGTGATGATTACCGGACGCTTGACGGAACGATGCCGCTTGGAATCGTCATTGGTAGTGAAGGAAAAGGGATGAGTCGCCTCGTCCGAGAGAAATGTGATTTCCTTGTCCACCTTCCGATGGCGGGCCATGTCACGTCACTCAATGCTTCCGTTGCCGCGTCACTCTTATTGTATGAAGTGTACCGGACGAGAAAGCCGTACGCGCGATGAAATATGACCGTCTGATCGTTGATGGCTACAATATCATTGGCGCATGGCCGGAATTCCGGACATTGCGGGAGCAAGATTTTGAATTAGCACGGGAACGATTGGTCGATGCAATGGCGGAATATCAGGCAGTGACAGGAATTAGTGTCACCATCGTCTTTGATGCCTATCTTCAGCCAGGGCGCGAGTCACGCTTAAAAAAGAGTGGACTCGAGGTCATTTATACACGCGAGAATGAAACTGCTGACGAATGGATAGAAAAAACGGCAGCCGAGTGGTTACAAGACATCCGTGTCAAGCTGACGGTCGCGACGAACGACTTCACGGAACAATGGGTGATCTTTACGCTCGGCGCACTCCGCATCTCGGCACAAGAGTTGAGACGGGACTGGAAAGCAGCGGTCGCCGTCATTCAGGGACAGACGACGATGTCGAAGACGAGCAAGAAACCGCGGTCGACTATCGATTTGCCGGCAGATGTCATCGAACGGCTTGAACAAATCCGAAGAAGGAAAAATTCAGATCAGTAAGGGGGTCTCCCCTTAAAAATAAACCGTTTTCTTGACGTACCTGTCGAGAAGGCGGTTTTTTTGAGGGCGAAATACAGATAAAAAGAGGTCATGCCAATTTTCACTGTCGCAGGATAGGAAATTATTGTATAATTGTAGGCAATTGATTAGTTCGTCATAGAAGCTTGGAGGGATGAAGGATGAGTTTGGTTTCGTTCGACCAGTTTGAGTGCATGTCTGATGAGGCGCTTGTGGAACAAGCGAAGGTATTCGATAATAGCGATGCCCTTGAATTTTTGATCGAGCGCTATCGTAACTTCGTACGTGCGAAGGCCCGGTCATATTTTTTGATTGGTGCGGACCGCGAAGATATCATTCAAGAAGGTATGATTGGCCTATACAAAGCAGTACGTGACTACCGGACTGATAAGTTGGCTTCTTTTAAAGGATTTGCCGAACTCTGCATCACACGGCAAATGATCACGGCAATCAAGACGGCGACCCGTCAAAAACATATTCCTCTCAATTCGTACATCTCGCTTGATAAACCAATTTATGATGATGAATCTTCTGAACGGACGTTGCTTGATATCATCACTTCGACGGCACCATCGGATCCGCAAATCTTGATCGTCAACCGAGAAGAGTATGCAGACATCGAAACGAAGATGGATGAAATCCTTAGTGACTTAGAACGAAAAGTGTTGGCACTTTATCTCGACGGAAGAACGTACCAAGAGATTTCGGATGATCTCGATCGCCACGTCAAATCAATTGATAACGCGTTACAGCGTGTCAAACGGAAACTGGAGCGATACCTCGAGGCACGTGAGTTGATTGTCTAACCGCGAGGTGGATTGACCAATCCGACTACCGTATGCTACTGTATAAATAGCGCCTTACTAGCGAGACGCCGCTCATAGGCGTTTTTTTTTACGCTCTTTTTTGGAGGAATCTCCTCCGTTCGAGAGAGAGAGCGGCAAAGAAGGAGGTCTTTTGAGATGGCGAAGAAAGTAGGCCTTGCTTGTGATATTTGCGGTGCCCGCGATTATACGACGATGAAAAAAGAGGATGTCACAGTCCGCTTGGAATTGAAAAAATTCTGTCGGCGTTGTAACGCGCATACGATTCATAAAGAAGCGAAATAAGGCTTCATCTATCCCGATTTAATACATCCTGGAGGGAAAGTACGATGAAATTTTTGCGTGACGTATGGAATGAACTGAAAAAGACGAGCTGGCCAAAACGAAAAGAATTGACGAAGTACACATTGACGGTAATCGGTATGGTTATCTTCATGGGCGTCTTCATCTTTGGTATCGATTCTGGTCTCAGCGCACTCATGAGTTGGTTGATTAAGTAAAAGAAGAGGTGGCGTACCATGGATAAACAGTGGTTTGTCGTCCAAACGTACTCTGGATTCGAAAACAACGTCAAGGCTAACCTTGAACGTCGGATCGAGTCTATGAACATGGACGAGAAAATCTTCCGTGTACTCGTTCCGATTGAAACGGTACAGGAAGAAGTAACGAATAAAAAAGGCGAAACAAAAATCAAAGAGCGTGAAGTTAAGATTTTCCCGGGGTATGTCCTCGTTGAAATGGTCATGACGGATGATTCTTGGTATGTTGTTCGTAACACACCGAACGTAACCGGATTCCTCGGTTCAGTGGGTGGTGGATCGAAACCGACGCCGCTTCTTCCTGAAGAAGCTGAAAACATCCTTGGTTCAATGGGACTTGTCGACATGAAGAGTCGTTATGACTACTCACTCGGTCAAATCGTCCGAATCAAAGAGGGTGCCTTCGAGAACCTTGAAGGAACGGTTGAAGAGCTTGATACAGAAACAGAAAAAATGAAAGTTTCTGTAGATATGTTCGGTCGCGAAACGAAAGTAGAACTCGATTTTTCACAAGTTGAAAAAATCGATTAAGTTTCCTATTGCGAATGTTTTGTTTTAATGGTACAATTTTTCCTGTTTGATGTTGTGCTTATTTCGATAAATAACTCGTCGAATAGAATGAGTGGGAGGACGCGCAACGTCCAATTAAACCACATTAAAGAATTAAGGAGGTGTGTCTCGTGGCGAAGAAGGTTATGAAACTAGTTAAACTTCAAATTCCTGCGGGCAAAGCAAACCCAGCTCCACCAGTTGGACCGGCACTCGGTCAAGCAGGTGTGAACATCATGGGCTTCTGTAAAGAGTTCAACGCTCGTACACAAGACCAAGCCGGCTTGATTATCCCTGTAGTCATCACGGTTTTTGAAGATCGTTCATTTACGTTTATTACTAAAACTCCACCAGCAGCAGTTCTCTTGAAGAAAGCAGCTGGAATCGAGAGCGGTTCAGGCGAGCCTAACCGTAAGAAAGTAGCGACTGTCAAACGTGACAAAGTTCGCGAAATCGCTGAAACGAAAATGCCAGACCTCAACGCAGCATCTGTTGAAACAGCGATGTTGATGGTTGAAGGTACTGCACGTTCTATGGGTATCGTAATCGAAGACTAAGTCTTTCGAATTACAATGAACAACGATGAGGGTCGCAGGCGGATAGTTAATTGAAGCCTTGCTACCCTTTCATTATGTGGGAGGATTTTCCGCACAACCACAAAGGAGGAACCTAAAATGGGTAAGAAGTACAAAGAAGCTGCTAAACTTATCGATCGTACGGTTTCATACGAACTCGCTGAAGCTGTAGACTTAACTAAAAAGTCTGCAACAGCGAAATTCGATGAAACGATCGAACTTGCTGTTCGTCTCGGAGTCGATCCGAAGAAAGCAGATCAACAAATCCGTGGAGCAGTCGTATTGCCACACGGTACTGGTAAAACACAACGCGTTCTCGTCTTCGCGAAAGGTGAGAAATTGAAAGAAGCGGAAGCTGCTGGAGCAGATTACGCTGGTGATTCTGAGTATATCGCTAAAATCCAAAAAGGATGGTTCGACTTCGATGTTATCGTTGCGACACCTGACATGATGGGTGAAGTTGGTAAACTCGGTCGTGTTCTCGGACCTAAAGGCCTCATGCCTAACCCGAAAACAGGAACTGTTACATTTGACGTCACAAAAGCAATCAACGATATCAAAGCTGGTAAAGTTGAGTACCGTGTCGACAAATCAGGTAACATCCACGTTCCTGTCGGTAAAAAATCATTCGATAACGAGAAGTTGGTTGAAAACATCACTACCGTTATGGAAACTCTCGTAAAAGTTAAGCCTGCTACTGCTAAAGGTGTTTACCTTAAAAACATCGCGATCGCTTCTACAATGGGTCCTGGTGTTAAAGTATCTTCAGCTGACTTCGCGAAATAATTTCGTCTAAAACGAACTTGACAACGTTCTAAGAACGCTGTTACAGTATAAAACGTTGATATATTCGACATACCGTAGACAGAAGGTGCTCATCGATTGAGCTTAAACCCTTCCGAGGTGTTCTTGCTCAGAGAGCCTGTTTGTTCAGGTATCCTTTTTGACGATTACGCCTCCTCTGCCCTGCAGAAGGAGGCTTTTTATTTGAAATCGAGCAGCCCCTCGCGCCGGTACAATTTATTTACCAGGAGGTGCAACAGAAATGGCAAACGAAAAAGTTATCGCTGTCAAAGCGGATCTCGTATCTGAGATCGCTGAGAAAATGCAAGCGAGCGCTGGAACAATCGTCGTCGACTACCGTGGTCTCACAGTAGACGAAGTCACTGAACTTCGTAAACAACTCCGCGAAGCGGGTGTTGAATTCAAAGTCTACAAAAACGGTCTCCTTCGCCGCGCAGCAGTTCAAAGCAACCTTGAAGGTCTTGACGAAGTATTCACTGGTCCTAGTGCGATCGCATTCAGCAATGAAGACGTTATCGCGCCAGCTAAGATCTTGAACAATTTCTCTAAAGAACACAAGGCTCTCGAACTTAAAGGTGGTATCATCGAAGGCAAAGTCACTTCAGTAGAAGATGTCAAAGCCCTTGCAGAACTTCCATCACGCGAAGGTCTCCTTTCAATGCTCCTCAGCGTGCTTCAAGCGCCAATCCGCGGTCTCGCGGTGGCAACGAACGCAATCGCAGAGCAAAAAGAAGAACAATCTGCTTAATGTCCGCTTAGCGGGATAGGCAAACACACAATTTTTCAAACCCCAACGTGGGCTAAATCAAAGGAGGAAAACCATAATGGCTTTCAACAAAGAGCAATTTATCGAAGACCTCAAGGGCATGACTGTTCTTGAACTTAACGAACTCGTAAAAACAATCGAAGAAGAATTCGGCGTATCAGCAGCAGCTCCAGTAGCAGCAGCAGGTGCAGGCGCAGCAGCAGCTGAAGAGCAAACTGAATTCGACGTAATCCTTACTAACGCAGGTTCTGGTAAAATCAACGTCATCAAAGCAGTTCGCGAATTGACAGGCCTCGGTCTTAAAGAAGCGAAAGCACTCGTTGACGGAACTCCGGCTCCAGTTAAAGAAGGCGTTTCGAAAGAAGACGCTGACGCAATCAAAGCTAAGCTTGAAGAAGCTGGCGCAAGCGTAGAAGTTAAGTAATTTTCTTCTTCCGCAGACAAAAGAAGCTCGCTTTGCGGGCTTCTTTTGTTTTCATCTTTAATCAAGAGAGGGGAAGGAAACATGGCAGACCATTATTACACGAATGATCCCTCCTCAAAACGAGATCCGAAATCATGGGAGTTCGTCTTACGCGGCGAAACGTTCCGCTTCACATCGGACCACGGTGTGTTCTCAAAAGGTGGCGTCGACTTTGGTTCGCGTCTATTGATTGAGGCATTCGTTGAGCCGGATGTACCGGGTGCGATTCTAGATGTCGGTTGCGGATATGGGCCGATGGGGATTTCACTGGCAAAAGCGACCGGGCGTGACGCGAAACTCGTTGATGTTAACGAACGGGCACTTGAACTAGCGGCTGAAAATGCACGTGCGAATGGTGTTTCCGTGACGACCGGTGTAAGTGACGGGTATGTTGGCGTAGGTGATGAGACATTTGCAGCGATCGTGACGAATCCACCGATTCGGGCAGGAAAAGCAGTTGTTCATCGGATTTTACGTGAAGCTTATGATCACCTCGTAGTAGGGGGCGCCCTCTGGGTCGTCATTCAGAAAAAACAAGGGGGACCATCAGCGAAGAAACTGATGGAAGAGGTCTTCGGTTCTTGCGAGACAGTAACCCGCGATAAAGGGTATTCAATATTTAAATCAATTCGGTCTTGACAAATCGGGTGATTTGTCGTTGACCTTGTGTTGTGTCTATGATAGTATTATAAAATGCCATTGGAGTGATTTTTGGATAAGCAGGTTGAAAGTAGCTGGCGTTCTCGACTACAGATGATTGAGTAGACAAGACGTCGCTTTTTTGCGCTTATCGGTCAAAAAATGGCTTCAATGTTCGATATTACACCCGTCCTTCTCTAGAAGAAGAAGTGGGTCTGAGAGGTGAATCAGTTGACTGGTCAACTTGTTCAGTACGGTCGTCACCGTCAGAGAAGAAGCTATGCACGTATCAGCGAAGTATTAGAACTTCCAAATCTAATTGAGATTCAAACGAATTCATACGAATGGTTCCTACGGGAAGGTCTTCGTGAGATGTTTCATGACATTTCGCCGATTTCCGACTTCACAGGAAATCTCGTATTAGAATTCATCGATTACTCGCTCGGTGAGCCGAAGTATTCGATTGATGAATCGAAAGAACGCGACGTGACCTATTCGGCACCACTGCGCGTTAAAGTCCGTCTTCAAAACAAAGAGACGGGTGAATTGAAGGAACAAGAAGTCTTCATGGGTGACTTCCCGCTTATGACGGAGTCGGGAACATTCATTATTAATGGTGCGGAACGAGTTATCGTTTCTCAGCTTGTTCGTTCGCCAAGTGTGTATTACAACAATAAGTTAGATAAGAACGGTAAACGTGGATTTTCGGCAACGGTCATCCCGAACCGTGGAGCATGGCTCGAACTTGAGACAGATGCGAAAGATATCGTATATGTCCGAATCGACCGCACGCGTAAGATTCCTGTAACGGTTCTTTTACGTGCTCTTGGTTTCGGTACGGATCAGGAAATCATCGATCTCCTTGGAGATGATGAGTACCTCCGGAATTCGCTTGAAAAAGATAATACAGAATCAACGGAAAAAGCCCTCATCGAAATCTATGAGCGTCTACGCCCGGGTGAGCCACCGACAGTTGAAAATGCGAAAGCACTTCTCGTGTCACGGTTCTTCGACCCGAAACGTTACGACTTGGCAAACGTTGGTCGCTATAAAATCAATAAGAAGCTTCATCTGAAGAATCGTCTGTTCGGACAAAAGCTTGCGGAAACGCTCGTTGACCCTGAAACAGGTGAAGTAATCGCAGAAGCTGGAACGGTTCTTGACCGTCGTATGCTCGACAAAGTCTTGCCATTCCTTGAAGGATCTGTCGGTTACATCGAAGCGACGCCAACTGGCGGCGTAACACAAGGCGAAGCCTTCAACTTACAGTCGATCAAGGTGTTCGCACCGGACGATGCTGAAGGTGAACGCATCATCAATATCATCGGTAACGGTAACATCGATCGTGACATCAAGCACATTACGCCTGCTGACATGATTGCTGCAATCAACTACTTCTTCAACTTGTTGCATGAAGTAGGAACAACAGACGATATCGACCACCTCGGTAACCGTCGTCTCCGTTCTGTCGGTGAATTGCTCCAAAACCAGTTCCGTATTGGTCTTTCACGTATGGAACGTGTCGTTAAGGAACGTATGTCGATTCAAGATCAGAATGCGATCACGCCACAGGCATTGATCAACATTCGTCCTGTTATCGCGTCAATTAAAGAGTTCTTCGGTAGCTCACAGTTATCACAGTTCATGGACCAAACAAACCCGCTCGCTGAGTTGACGCACAAACGTCGTCTATCTGCTCTCGGACCCGGTGGTTTGACACGTGAGCGTGCTGGCTTTGAAGTTCGAGATGTTCACTACTCGCATTATTCCCGTATGTGTCCAATCGAAACGCCAGAGGGACCAAACATCGGATTGATCAACTCACTGTCTTCGTTCGCGAAAGTCAATGAGTATGGTTTCATCGAAGCACCATACCGCCGTGTCAATCCGGAAACGGGTGTTGTCACGGATGAAATTCACTACATGACGGCAGACGAAGAAGATCTCTACGTCGTTGCGCAGGCAAACATGTTGTTGACGGAAGAGAAGACGTTCCAAGATACACACGTCCTCTCACGTTTCCGTGGACAAAACTTGTCTGTTGAGCCATCACGTGTCGATTACATGGATGTTTCTCCGAAACAGGTTGTTTCGGCAGCGACAGCATGTATTCCGTTCCTTGAGAACGATGACTCGAACCGTGCCCTCATGGGAGCGAACATGCAACGTCAGGCCGTACCACTTCTCGATCCAGAATCTCCGATTGTTGGAACTGGGATGGAGTACGTGTCTGCGAAAGACTCAGGAGCTGCCGTTGTTGCAAAACACTCGGGTATCGCTGAGCGCGTAACGGCTCGTGAAATCCTTGTCCGTCGTACGACGGAAGTCGATGGCAACATCGTTCAAGGTGAACTTGATCGTTATAAAATCCAAAAATTCATTCGTTCTAACCAAGGAACGTGCTATAACCAAAAACCAATCATCAAAGCAGGCGATCCTGTCGATAAAGGCGAGATTCTTGCAGATGGTCCATCAATGGACGGTGGGGAACTTGCGCTCGGTCGTAACGTACTCGTCGGTTTCATGACATGGGATGGTTACAACTACGAGGATGCCGTCATCATGAGCGAACGTCTTGTGAAAGATGATGTCTACACATCGATCCACATTGAGGAATACGAATGTGAATCACGCGATACAAAACTCGGACCGGAAGAAATCACTCGTGATATTCCGAACGTCGGTGACGACGCCCTGAAAAACCTCGACGACCGCGGAATCATTCGTGTCGGTGCTGAAGTAAAAGATGGGGATATCTTAGTCGGTAAAGTTACACCTAAGGGCGTAACGGAATTGACAGCTGAAGAACGTCTGTTACATGCGATCTTCGGTGAAAAAGCACGTGAAGTGCGTGATACATCACTCCGTGTACCACACGGCGGCGACGGTATCATCCTTGACGTCAAAATCTTCGATCGTGATAACGGCGACGAACTATCTCCTGGTGTCAACCAGTTGATCCGTGCGTACATCGTTCAAAAACGTAAGATTCACGAAGGAGATAAAATGGCAGGTCGTCACGGTAACAAAGGTGTTATCTCACGTATCTTGCCAGAAGAAGACATGCCGTACATGCCAGACGGCACACCAATCGACATCATGTTGAACCCACTTGGTGTACCATCACGGATGAACATCGGGCAGTTGCTCGAGCTTCACCTTGGTATGGCTGCACGCCAACTCGGAATCAAAGTCGCATCACCGGTATTTGATGGTGCACGTGAGGAAGATGTTTGGGCAACGATTGAAGAAGCCGGTATGGATCGCGACGCGAAGACTGTTCTTTATGACGGTCGTTCAGGTGAAGCGTTTGATAACCGCATCTCGGTCGGTGTCATGTATATGATTAAACTCGCCCACATGGTCGATGATAAGCTTCACGCACGTTCGACGGGTCCTTACTCACTCGTTACGCAACAGCCGCTCGGTGGTAAAGCCCAGTTCGGTGGACAGCGTTTCGGAGAGATGGAAGTTTGGGCACTTGAAGCATATGGTGCCGCGTATACACTCCAAGAGATCTTAACGATCAAATCGGATGATACGATCGGTCGTGTTAAAGCGTATGAAGCGATCGTTAAAGGCGAAAATGTACCGCAACCGGGCGTACCGGAATCGTTCCGAGTTCTCATTAAAGAACTTCAATCACTTGGTATGGACGTTAAGATGATGTCTGCTGAGGACGAAGAGATCGAAATGAAGGACGACGACGAGGACAACATCCCGAACGCGACTCCAGCACTCGAAGAAGTTCAAGCGCCTGTCGCACCAGTTGTTACTGAAGAGGAATAAGCGAAAGGGAGGTCCACCCCTTGGTAGATGTTAATAGATTTGAATATATGAAAATCGGCCTCGCTTCCCCCGAAAAGATCCGTTCGTGGTCTTTCGGGGAAGTGAAAAAGCCGGAGACGATCAACTATCGTACGCTCAAGCCAGAGAAAGACGGCTTGTTCTGTGAACGGATTTTTGGTCCAACGAAAGACTGGGAATGTTACTGTGGGAAATACAAACGAATCCGTTATAAAGGAATCATTTGTGACCGCTGTGGCGTTGAAGTCACGAAGTCGAAAGTCCGTCGTGAGCGCATGGGTCACATCGAGCTCGCAGCACCGGTTTCGCACATTTGGTACTTCAAAGGAATCCCAAGTCGTATGGGTCTTGTCTTAGATATGTCACCACGTGCGCTCGAAGAGATCATTTACTTCGCATCGTACGTCGTTACAGATCCGGGCGAATCGACACTCGAGAAAAAACAACTCCTTTCAGAAAAAGAATACCGTGCATACCGTGAGAAATTCGGTAGCTCATTCACAGCTGAAATGGGTGCGGAAGCAGTTCGTAAATTGCTCCGCGACGTTGAACTCGAAAAAGAAGTAGCTGGTTTACGTGAAGACCTTCGAATGATTCAAGGACAACGTCGTACACGTGCGATCAAACGTCTTGAAGTCTTAGATGCTTTCCGCAACTCAGGCAACAACCCGGAATGGATGGTTCTCGAAGTATTGCCAGTCATCCCGCCGGAACTTCGTCCGATGGTCCAGCTTGATGGTGGACGTTTCGCGACATCAGATTTAAACGATTTATACCGTCGTGTTATCAACCGTAACAACCGTCTCAAGCGTCTTCTTGACCTTGGCGCTCCGAACATCATCGTTCAGAATGAAAAACGGATGTTACAAGAAGCGGTTGATGCCTTGATCGATAATGGTCGTCGTGGCCGTCCGGTCACTGGACCAGGTAACCGTCCATTAAAATCTCTTTCACATATGTTGAAAGGGAAACAAGGACGTTTCCGTCAAAACTTACTCGGTAAACGTGTCGACTACTCTGGTCGTTCGGTTATCGTCGTTGGTCCAAACTTGAAGATGTATCAATGTGGTCTTCCAAAAGAAATGGCCCTTGAGCTCTTCAAACCGTTTGTTATGAAAGAACTCGTCTCACGTGGTATCGCACCAAACATTAAGAGTGCGAAACGTAAAATCGAACGCGTTCAACCTGAAATCTGGGATGTACTTGAAGAAGTCATCCGCGAGCATCCGGTTCTCTTGAACCGTGCACCGACACTTCACCGTCTCGGTATTCAGGCGTTCGAACCAACACTTGTCGAGGGTCGCGCGATTCGCCTACACCCACTCGTATGTACGGCTTACAACGCCGATTTTGATGGTGACCAAATGGCGGTCCACGTACCACTTTCTGCAGAAGCACAAGCAGAAGCACGTCTTCTCATGCTCGCTGCACAAAACATCTTGAACCCGAAAGACGGTAAGCCTGTTGTTACACCATCGCAGGATATGGTCCTCGGTAACTATTACCTCACACTCGAACGCGAAAACGCGATCGGTGAAGGTAAAATCTTCTCGACTGTGAATGAAGCACTCATCGCCTACCAAAACGGGTATGTTCACTTCCATTCACGTGTTGCGATTCCTGCCGGCGTTCTTAAGAACCCGACGTTTACAGAATCACAAAACGAGAAATTATTGGTTACGACTGTCGGTAAGTTGATCTTCAACGAGATCCTCCCAACGACTTTCCCATACTTGAATGAGCCAACAATGAGTAACTTACAGGAAGCAACGCCTGAGAAGTACTTCCTTGAAAATGGAACGGATGTTGCTGCTGAAATCAAGAACCGTCCAATCATTGAGCCATTCAAAAAAGGATTCCTTGGAAATGTCATCGCGGAAGTCTTCAAACGTTTCGAAACGACGGAGACGAGCCGTATGCTCGACCGCATGAAAAACCTTGGTTTCAAACACTCGACACGTGCCGGTATCACGGTTGGTATCTCGGATATCATCGTACTTCCGGACAAACAGGAAATCCTGGTCGAAGCACAAGATAACGTGGATCGCGTTATGAAATCGTACCGCCGTGGTCTCATCACGGAAGACGAGCGCTATGAGCGTGTCGTCAAGTCGTGGAACGACGCGAAGGATGAAATTCAGTCTCGTCTGATGAAATCCCTCAACCGTCTAAACCCGATCTTCATGATGAGTGACTCTGGTGCCCGTGGTAACGCGTCAAACTTTACGCAGCTTGCAGGGATGCGTGGACTCATGGCCGCTCCAAGTGGACGGATCATCGAGCTCCCGATCAAATCTTCGTTCCGTGAGGGTCTGACGGTTCAGGAATACTTCATCTCGACGCACGGTGCGCGTAAAGGTCTTGCCGATACAGCCTTGAAAACTGCCGATTCAGGTTACCTGACTCGTCGTCTCGTTGATGTAGCGCAAGATGTTATCATTCGTGAAGATGATTGTGGAACGGATCGTGGTATCCGTGTCATGGCTCTTCGCGAAGGAACGGAAGAAATCGAAAGTCTTTACGACCGACTCGTCGGACGTACGGCATTCGAAAAAGTCGTTCACCCGGAAACGGGAGAAGTTCTTGTTTCTGTTAACGAACTCATCGACGAAGATATCGCGCGTACAATTACGGACGCTGGTATCGACAACGTTGAAATTCGTACTGCCTTCACTTGTAACACGAGTCATGGTGTCTGTAAGAAATGTTACGGACGTAACCTTGCAACGGGTAACGATGTTGAAGTCGGTGAAGCAGTCGGAATCATTGCGGCACAATCAATCGGTGAGCCAGGAACGCAGCTTACAATGCGTACCTTCCACACAGGTGGGGTTGCCGGAGATGATATCACGCAAGGTCTTCCACGTATCCAAGAGTTGTTCGAGGCCCGTAACCCGAAAGGTCAAGCGGTCATCTCGGAAATCGACGGACAAGTCATCGACTTTACAGAGTCGCGTGACAAACGTGAATTGACGATTCAAGGTCTGAGCGAAACACGCACATACACGATTCCATTCGGATCGCGTCTACGTGTTCAACTCGGTGAAGAAGTCATTGCCGGTCAAGTGTTCACAGAAGGATCGATTGATCCGAAAGAACTCTTAAACGTTAAAGGTGTATCTGGTGTTCAGAACTACCTTCTTCAGGAAGTTCAAAAAGTATACCGGATGCAAGGAGTTGAAATCGGTGACAAGCACGTCGAGGTCATGGTTCGTCAAATGATCCGCCGCGTTCGCGTCATCGAGTCAGGTGAGACAACACTTCTCCCTGGTTCACTCGTTGATATCAGTACCTTTAAAGAAGCATGTAAAGAAGCGCTCCGTGCAGGAAAAGCACTCGCTTCCGCTAAACCAGTTCTCCTTGGTATTACAAAAGCATCGCTTGAGACAGACTCGTTCCTATCAGCTGCTTCGTTCCAGGAAACTACTCGTGTCCTTACGGATGCAGCAATCAAAGGGAAGAGCGACTACCTTCGCGGCTTGAAAGAGAACGTTATTATCGGTAAACTAGTTCCAGCTGGTACAGGAATGACACGTTACCGTCAAATCGGACTCGAAGTAGCTGGTGAAGCACCTGTAGAAGCAGATTCTCCTGTAGAATAAAACGCCTTGACACGTCGGTATGGCGGTGCTACTATGATATAGTGTTGCCAACCGGCCGTGTTATTTTGGAGGATATCTTCATGTCTTACAAAAAAGTAGTCGGCGCAGATTTGAAGTTTGTCGGTCAAAAGCAAACGCTCAAAGCATTGCGATCTGGCAAGGCGTCGGAAGTGATCATCGCGGATGACGCAGATGAACACGTAAAACAAGCATTGCTCGATGCGGCGAAACAAGCTAACGTTCCGGTTGTGAACGTGCCTTCTAAGCTTGAGCTTGGTAAGGTTTGTGGAATCGATGTCGCGGCAACTGCTGTTGCCATTAAGAAAGTTTGATAATACGTTTTGTGTGGCGATGGAATGCCTGAGCCACGCAAAACGTTTCATTATGACTTTCGATGAACCACCCGGCTCGGTGGTTTTGAAACTTGTCATGAATTCAGGAAGGGAGGATCTCAAAGATGCCTACTATCAATCAATTGGTCCGTAAAGGACGTCAATCAAAAGTTGTGAAATCAGATTCGCCAGCGCTGAACAAAGGGTACAACAGCTTCATTAAAGCTCGTACTGACATCAGCTCACCACAAAAACGTGGTGTTTGTACTCGTGTAGGTACAATGACTCCGAAGAAACCGAACTCGGCTCTTCGTAAGTACGCACGTGTACGCTTGACGAACACAATGGAAGTAACAGCTTACATCCCAGGTATCGGCCACAACTTGCAAGAACACAGTGTTGTTCTTATTCGCGGAGGCCGCGTAAAAGACTTACCAGGGGTACGTTATCACATCGTTCGTGGTGCACTTGATACAGCTGGAGTTGACGGCCGTATGCAAGGTCGCTCGAAATATGGTACTAAACGTCCAAAAGCAGCAAAAAAATAATCTAGATATCTGAAGATATCACCTCACTATATGAAAGGAGGGACTCGGAATGCCACGTAAAGGTCAAGCAGAACGTCGTGATGTAATGGCTGATCCGATCTACAACTCTAAACTCGTTACCCGCCTTATCAACCGTCTTATGTTAGATGGTAAAAAAGGTACTGCTCAACAAATCTTATACAAAGCTTTCGAAACTATCGCTGAACGTTCAGGTCGCGATGCAATGGAAGTTTTTGAAGAGGCGATGAACAACATCATGCCAGTTCTTGAAGTAAAAGCACGCCGTGTAGGTGGAGCTAACTATCAAGTTCCTGTCGAAGTCCGCCCTGAGCGCCGTACGACACTCGCACTTCGTTACCTCGTGAACTACTCACGTCTCCGTAACGAGAAAACTATGGATGCTCGTCTTGCTAATGAAATCATGGACGCTGCAAACAACACTGGTGCTTCTGTTAAGAAGCGCGAAGATATGCACAAAATGGCGGAAGCGAACAAAGCGTTTGCTCACTACCGCTGGTAAATCCGGAAATAACCACCTCATCTATGCCATTTTATATGGAAATATGAGGTGGCTTTCGGGTATAGTCATGACGTGTGGCAACACACGGACACTAAATTAAAATGCGAAAGGAGAATGTTTAAAGATGGCAAGAGAATTCTCCCTTAAGAACACCCGTAATATCGGGATCATGGCCCACATCGATGCTGGTAAAACAACAACGACTGAGCGGATCCTCTATTACACGGGTCGTATCCACAAAATTGGTGAAACGCACGAAGGTGCTTCACAAATGGACTGGATGGAGCAAGAGCAAGAACGTGGAATCACGATTACATCGGCAGCAACAACTGCACAATGGAAAGGTAACCGCGTAAACATCATCGATACTCCTGGACACGTAGACTTCACTGTTGAAGTTGAACGTTCACTCCGTGTACTTGATGGTGCGGTTGCAGTACTTGATGCTCAGTCTGGTGTTGAGCCACAAACTGAGACAGTATGGCGCCAAGCTACAACTTACGGCGTACCACGTATCGTTTTCGTAAACAAAATGGATAAAATCGGTGCAGACTTCCTGTACTCGGTCGGAACGCTCCGCGATCGCCTTCAAGCGAACGCACACGCAATCCAAATTCCAATCGGCGCTGAAGATGAATTCAAAGGAATCATCGACCTCGTTGAAAAGAAAACGTACATGTATGGTAACGACATCGGTACTGATATCGAAGTAACGGATGGTTTCCCTGCAGAATTCGCAGACGAAGCTGAAGAACTTCGTGCATCATTAATCGAAGCAGTTGCGGATTACGAAGAAGAAATGATGATGAAATACCTCGAGGGCGAGGAAATTTCAATCGAAGAGTTAAAAGCGGGTATCCGTAA
This sequence comes from Exiguobacterium sp. s133, assembly GCF_018618595.1. NCBI lineage: Bacteria > Bacillati > Bacillota > Bacilli > Caryophanales > Exiguobacterium > Exiguobacterium sp. s133. Next base: position 25,504 of record NZ_JACSMK010000015.1, on the reverse strand, counting down.
AGCGACTCTTACAGTTGATTTCTACCCTGTACTCGTTGGTTCGGCATTCAAGAACAAAGGTGTCCAGCTTATGCTTGACGCAGTCCTTGACTACCTCCCATCACCAGTCGACGTAAAAGCAATCACAGGAATTAACATGGATACAGATGAAGAGATCGTTCGTGAGTCTACTGACGAAGCGCCATTCTCTGCACTTGCATTCAAAGTTATGACTGACCCGTATGTTGGTAAATTAACGTTCTTCCGTGTGTACTCTGGTACAGCTTCGGCAGGATCATACGTTAAGAACTCAACAAAAGGTAAACGTGAGCGTCTTGGACGTATCCTTCAAATGCACGCGAACAGCCGTGAGGAGATCCCAATGGTCTTCGCTGGTGACATCGCTGCAGCTGTAGGTCTTAAAGATACGACTACTGGTGATACGCTTTGTTCTGAGAAAGACAACGTCGTTCTCGAATCAATGACATTCCCAGAACCAGTTATCTCGGTCGCAATCGAACCAAAAACGAAAGCCGACCAAGATAAAATGGGTCAAGCACTTGCTAAGCTTGCTGAAGAGGATCCAACGTTCCGCACTGAAACAAACCCAGAGACTGGTCAAACGATCATCTCAGGTATGGGTGAGCTTCACCTCGACATCATCGTTGACCGTATGCGTCGCGAGTTCAAAGTCGAAGCTAACGTTGGTGCTCCACAAGTAGCTTACCGTGAAACGATTCGCCAAGCGGCGAAAATCGATTCTAAGTTCGCTCGTCAATCAGGTGGTCGTGGTCAGTATGGTCACGTCGTCGTAGAATTCGAGCCGAACGAAGAAGGTGCTGGCTTCGAGTTCAACAACAAAATCGTCGGTGGTGTTGTTCCGCGTGAATACATCCCAGCGGTTGAAAACGGAATCGAAGAAGCACTTCAAAACGGTATCCTTGCTGGTTATCCAGTAGTTGACGTTAAAGCAGCACTCGTTTTCGGTTCATACCACGATGTCGACTCAAACGAGATGGCATTTAAAATCGCGGCTTCAATGGCAGTCAAACAACTTAAAGATAAGAGCGGCGCTGTTATCCTTGAGCCAATGATGAAAGTTGAAATCGTCATCCCAGACGAATACATGGGAGACATCATGGGTGACGTTACGTCACGCCGTGGACGCGTTGAAGGTATGGAAGCTCGTGGGAACGCACAAGTCGTTCGCTCGATGATTCCACTTTCGGAAATGTTCGGATATGCAACAGGACTTCGTTCGCGCACACAAGGTCGCGGTACGTACTCAATGCACTTCGATCACTACGAAGAAGTACCGAAATCAGTTGCTGAAGAAATCATCAAAAAATCAAACGGCTAATCCTTCACAGGTTGTCACGATTATTTGATTAGTGTAAGCTAAGGAAGGTGTACGTTATTCGACGATTCACCTTCCTAGTTATAAAAAATTATTAGACACATAGAGGAGGAATTCAGAATGGGTAAAGAAAAATTCGACCGTTCTAAACCGCACGTTAACGTTGGTACAATTGGCCACGTCGACCACGGTAAAACAACTTTAACAGCAGCTATCTCAGCTGTACTTGCAAAATCACAAGGTAAAGCTGCAACTAAGTTTGACCAAATCGATGGTGCTCCAGAAGAGCGCGAGCGCGGTATCACTATCGCAACAGCTCACATCGAGTACGAAACAGAAAAACGCCACTATGCACACGTTGACTGCCCAGGTCACGCTGACTATGTTAAAAACATGATCACTGGTGCTGCACAAATGGACGGCGCGATCCTCGTTGTTTCTGCAACTGACGGTCCAATGCCACAAACACGTGAGCACATTTTGCTTTCACGTCAAGTAGGTGTTCCTTTCATCGTAGTATTCATGAACAAAGTCGACATGGTTGACGACGAAGAGCTTCTTGAACTCGTTGAAATGGAAATCCGCGAACTTCTTTCTGAGTATGACTTCCCAGGCGATGACCTCCCAGTTATCCAAGGATCTGCTCTCGGCGCGCTTAACGGCGAAGCTAAATGGGAAGAAAAAATCATGGAACTCATGACAGCTGTTGATGAGTACATCCCTGAGCCAACTCGCGACACTGAAAAAGACTTCATGATGCCAGTTGAGGATGTTTTCTCAATCACTGGTCGTGGTACAGTAGCTACTGGCCGCGTTGAGCGTGGAGTTCTTAAAGTCAACGACGAGATCGAAATCGTTGGTCTTCACGAAGAAACTAAAAAATCAGTATGTACTGGTGTAGAGATGTTCCGTAAGCTTCTTGACTATGCTGAAGCTGGCGACAACATCGGAGCTCTTCTTCGTGGTGTATCACGTGACGACATCGAGCGTGGACAAGTTCTCGCGAAACCAAACACAATCACACCGCACAAAACTTTCAAAGCGCAAGTTTACATCCTTTCAAAAGAAGAGGGTGGCCGTCACACGCCATTCTTCGGTAACTACCGTCCACAGTTCTACTTCCGTACAACTGACGTAACTGGTATGTGCCAACTTCCTGAAGGTACTGAAATGGTTATGCCTGGGGACAACATCGAATTGACTGTTGAACTCATCGCACCAATCGCTCTTGAAAAAGAAACTCGTTTCTCAATCCGTGAAGGTGGCCGTACAGTAGGCGCTGGATCAGTTACAGAAATCGTTGAGTAATTTTTAAGCAAAAAGGTCTTCCGTCTCCCGTGACGGAAGACCTTTTTTTGTTTTCTGAAAAACAGTCTTGCAACATGGTCAGACATCTTATATACTGAGGAAAGTGTTTGTGCGAGTGGTGAGAGACTTGAAAACAAGTTCTAATTTATTTTGCTTGCATTCTTGCTTGGAATTAAGTAAACTAGAATATGTTGGTCACAAACACAACGCGATGAAGCGGGAGGTTATGACACACCAGGCGGCATTGCCATGGCTAGTGTGGAAATTTCCGCGGAGAATGTCTATTTACGAAATAGGCGAAAAGGAGGGAAACAACATGGCAAATGAAAAAATTCGGATCCGTTTGAAAGCATACGATCACCGCGTGCTTGATCAATCGGCTGAGAAAATTGTCGACACAGCAAAACGTTCTGGTGCTACTGTATCTGGACCGATCCCACTCCCAACGGAGAAAGCGATCTACACAGTACTTCGTGCCGTTCACAAGTACAAAGATGCTCGTGAGCAGTTCGAAATGCGTACACACAAACGTTTGATCGACATCGTTAACCCAACACCGAAAACAGTTGATGCGCTTATGCGTCTTGAACTTCCATCGGGCGTTGACATTGAAATCAAACTTTAATTTTTCTTCTATAAATAGTTGATACTAGCCAGAAGATCAAAATCATTCAATATTAGGAGGTGTATCTCATGGCTAAAGGAATCTTAGGAACTAAACTCGGTATGACACAAATCTTCAACGAGTCAGGCGAAGTAGTACCAGTTACTGTCGTTTCAGTAGAAGGTAACGTTGTTCTTCAATTGAAGACAATGGAAGTGGACGGTTACGAAGCAGTCCAACTCGGCTTTGGTGATATCAAAGAAGGTCGTCAAAACAAACCGCAAAAAGGTCACGCTGCGAAAGCAAGTGCGACACCTAAGCGCTTCATTAAAGAAATCCGTACATCTGTAACAGATTTCGAAATCGGTCAAGAGATTAAAGCAGATACTTTCGCTGCAGGCGAAATGGTTGATGTAACAGGTACGTCGAAAGGTAAAGGTTTCGCTGGAGCAATCAAGCGTCACAACCAATCACGTGGTCCAATGGCTCACGGTTCGCGTTACCACCGTCGCCCAGGTTCAATGGGTCCTGTCGCTCCAAACCGTGTATTCAAAGGGAAATTGCTCCCAGGACGCATGGGTGGAGAACAAATCACTGTTCAAAACCTTGAAATCGTAAAAGTTGATGTAGAACGTGGCTTACTCCTCGTCAAGGGTGCTATCCCAGGCGCACGTAAGAGCCAAGTTGTCGTCAAAACTGCGGTTAAAGGCAACTAATCCGTTTGCAAGGAAAGGAGGAATAACGAATGCCTAAAGTAGCTTTGCTTAACCAAACAGGTACACAAGTTGGAGATATTGAGCTCGCAGATGCCGTTTTCGGAATCGAGCCAAACGAAGCAGTCGTATACGATGCAATCGTCATGCAACAAGCTTCACGTCGCCAAGGTACACATGATACAAAAGGTCGCTCGGAAGTTCGCGGTGGCGGCCGTAAACCATGGAAACAAAAAGGTACTGGTCGTGCACGCCAAGGTTCGATCCGTTCGCCACAATGGGTTGGCGGTGGAACAGTCTTCGGTCCAACACCACGTTCGTACGCTTATAAACTTCCTAAAAAGGTTCGTCGTCTCGCATTACGTTCAGCACTTTCTTCGAAAGTCGCTAACAACGAGTTCATCGTTCTTGAAGGTTTGACAATCGATGCTCCGAAAACAAAAGATATGATTTCGGTCTTCGCTGCTCTTTCAATCGAACGTAAAGTTCTTGTCGTTACTGCTGATTACAACGAGACAGTCGTTCTTTCAACACGCAACATTCCTGGTGTCACAGTCGTTGACGCTGCTGGAGTAAACGTCCTTGATCTTGTCGGACACGACAAAGTCATCTTCACGAAGGATGCAGTTGCGAGAGTAGAGGAGGTGCTTGCATAATGGCACATACACACGACATTATCAAACGTCCTGTAATTACTGAACGCTCAGTGAACCAAATGGCTGAGAAAAAGTACACGTTCGAAGTAGACGTGAAGGCATCTAAGACTCAAATCAAAGATGCTGTTGAAGCGATCTTCGGCGTTAAAGTTGAAAAAATCAACACACTTATCTCAAAACCAAAAGCAAAACGCGTAGGTCGTCACGCTGGTTACACAGCACGCCGCAAAAAAGCGGTCGTCACGCTTACTGCAGATAGCAAAGAACTCGATTACCTCGGTTAATCGGTACTCTGTAGAAAAGGAGGGAACTCTCGATGGGAATTAAAAAGTTTAAACCGACCACTAACGGTCGTCGTAACATGACTGCACTCGACTTTGCTGAAATTACGGCTTCACGTCCTGAAAAATCGTTAACTGAAAAGCTTTCGAAAAAGGGCGGACGTAACAACCAAGGTCGCTTGACAGTACGTCACCAAGGTGGCGGACACAAACGTAAATACCGTATCATCGACTTCAAACGTAACAAGGATGGCATCGCTGGCCGTATCGCTACAATCGAGTACGATCCGAACCGCTCTGCAAACATCGCTCTTGTACACTACATCGATGGTGAAAAACGCTACATCCTCGCACCTAAAGGATTGAAAGTTGACATGCAAATCATGTCAGGAGCAGAAGCTGACATTAAAGTCGGTAACGCTCTTCCACTTGTAAACATCCCAGTTGGTACGTTGATCCACAACATCGAACTTAAGCCTGGTAAAGGTGGTCAGTTGGTACGTTCAGCTGGTACTTCTGCTCAGCTTCTCGGTAAAGATGGTAAATACGCGATTGTTCGTCTTCAATCAGGCGAAACACGTATGATCCTTGCTACTTGCCGTGCTACAATCGGCGCTGTCGGTAATGAAGAGCATGAGCTCGTCAATATCGGTAAAGCTGGTCGTTCACGCTGGCTCGGAAAACGTCCTACAGTTCGTGGTTCTGTAATGAACCCAGTTGATCACCCACACGGTGGTGGTGAAGGACGTGCTCCAATCGGTCGTTCGGGCCCACTTACTCCTTGGGGTAAACCGGCACTCGGATACAAAACTCGTAAGAAAAACAAAGCGAGCGATAAATACATCGTCCGCCGTTCTAAAAAATAATTACGTGATTTCTGAACGGTTCGTAGGAACCGTTCCTGAATCATGCCAAAGGGAGGTACAACTATGGGTCGCAGCTTGAAAAAAGGTCCATTTGCAGATCACCATTTGCTCGCTAAGGTTGATAAAGCCAACGAAGCTGGTGACAAGCATGTTATCAAAACTTGGTCACGCCGCTCGACAATCTTCCCAGAGTTCATCGGTCACACGATCGCTGTCTACGATGGTCGTAAACACGTACCGGTTTACGTGACAGAAGATATGGTCGGTCACAAACTTGGTGAATTCGCGCCAACTCGTTCTTATAAAGGACATGCTGGTAACGATAAGAAGACGAAACGTTAATCTGAGGGGAGGTACTCATTATGCAATCAAAAGCATCGGCTAATATGGTTCGCATTGCTCCTCGTAAGGCACGTCTCGTAGTAGACTTAATCCGCGGGAAGCAAATCGGCGAAGCTCTTTCGATTCTTGCTTACACGAACAAGGCAGCAACGCCAATCGTTGAAAAAGCATTGAAATCGGCAATCGCGAACGCTGAGCACAACTTCGACATGAACATCGAAAACCTCGTAGTAACAGAGGCTTACGTCAACGAAGGTCCAACGCTCAAACGTTTCCGCCCACGTGCAATGGGTCGCGCAAGCCGTATCAACAAACGTACGAGCCACGTTCACATCGTGGTATCTGAAAAATAAGGAGGGATTACCGTGGGTCAGAAGATTAACCCAACTGGTCTTCGCGTAGGTATCATCAAAGACTGGGAATCACGTTGGTTCGCAGATAAAGACTATGCTGATCTCCTTCATGAAGACTACGTAGTTCGTGAATATATCGAAAAACGTCTTAAAGACGCTAGTGTTTCTAAAATTGAAATCGAGCGCGCTGCAAACCGCTTGAACATTTCACTTCACACTGCTAAACCTGGTATGGTTATCGGTAAAGGCGGTTCTGAAATCGAAACACTTCGTACAGACATCACTAACCTTGCAAAAGGCAAACGCGTTCACGTTAACGTCGTTGAAGTGAAAAACCCGGATGCAGTTGCTAAACTTGTCGCTGAAAACATCGCTCGCCAACTTGAAGGCCGCGTATCTTTCCGTCGTGCAATGAAGCAATCAATCCAACGTTCTATGCGTTCAGGTATCAAAGGAATCAAGACTGAAGTTTCTGGTCGTCTTGGTGGCGCTGATATCGCTCGTTCAGAGAAGTATTCAGAAGGAACAGTTCCACTTCATACACTCCGTGCAGACATCGATTACGGTACTGCTGAAGCTGATACAACTTACGGCAAAATTGGCGTAAAAGTATGGCTCCACCACGGTGAAGTGCTTCCTACTAAAAAAGCAGCATCTAACGAACAATAATCCACATCCGTCTAGGGAAGGAGGCAACACAACATGTTGTTACCAAAACGTGTAAAATATCGTCGTGTTCACCGCGGCAACATGCGTGGTAAAGCGAAACGTGGTACTACAGTACACTTCGGCGAGTTCGGTATCCAAGCTCAAGAAGCTAGCTGGATCACTAGCCGTCAAATCGAATCAGCGCGTATCGCGATGACTCGTTATATGAAACGTGGTGGTAAAGTGTGGATCAAGATTTTCCCACATAAACCATACACTAAAAAACCTCTTGAAGTCCGAATGGGTTCAGGTAAAGGTGCTCCGGAGGGCTGGGTTGCAGTCGTTAAACCGGGGAAAGTAATGTTCGAAATCGCAGGAGTATCGGAAGAGATCGCACGCGAAGCTCTCCGTCTTGCATCACACAAACTTCCAGTAAAATGTAAGTTCGTAAAACGTGAAGAAAATGGTGGTGATACGAATGAAAGCAACTGATCTCCGTCAGCAAACTACAGAAGAGCTCAACGGTAAAGTCGGTTCGTGGAAAGAAGAGTTGTTCAACCTTCGTTTCCAACTCGCGACTGGTCAGCTTGAGAACCCTGCTCGTATCCGTGAAGTGCGCAAGTCGATTGCACGCGCGAAAACCGTTCTTCGTGAACGCGAACTCGGCATCAACAACGCATAATTCACTCGGATTCTGAGAGGAGGAACACTCAATGGAACGCACTAACAACCGCAAAGTATTAACTGGACGCGTCGTATCTGACAAAATGGATAAAACGATCGTTGTTTCAGTTGAGACTAAAGTAAAGCACAAGCTCTACGGCAAACGCGTAAACTACTCTAAGAAGTATAAAACGCATGATGAAAGCAACACAGCTAAAATCGGTGATGTTGTACGCATTCAAGAAACACGTCCACTTTCTAAGGACAAACGTTTCCGTCTCGTAGAAGTCGTCGAAAAAGCAGTAATCATCTAAACTCTAATTAGTTCGGATGAATAAACATCCGGAGGGAGGTACAATCGTATGATTCAACAAGAATCTCGCTTGAAAGTAGCAGACAACTCAGGAGCTCGTGAAGTCTTGACGATCAAAGTCCTCGGTGGATCTGGTCGCAAAACTGCTAACATCGGTGACGTAATTGTTTGCACAGTTAAACAAGCAACACCAGGTGGCGTTGTCAAAAAAGGTGAAGTTGTACGCGCAGTAGTCGTTCGTACTAAACGTGGCGTTCGTCGTAAAGACGGTTCGTACATCCGTTTTGACGAAAATGCAGCAGTCATCATCAAAGATGATAAAAGCCCACGTGGCACACGTATCTTCGGACCAGTCGCACGCGAACTTCGTGAAAAAGACTTCATGAAGATCGTCTCGTTGGCACCGGAAGTACTTTAATTCCAAAGAATTCCTACAAGGAGGTGCTCTAACGATGCATGTCAAAAAAGGTGATAAAGTTCAGGTTATGACTGGTAAAGATAAAGGCAAACAAGGCGTTATTCTTACTGCTATGCCTAAAAAAGATCGCGTTATCGTCGAAGGCGTTAACATGATCAAAAAACACACAAAACCTTCTCAACTTAACCCGCAAGGCGGAATTGTCGAGAAAGAAGCACCGATTCACGTATCGAACGTTATGCTCATCGACCCTAAGACAGGAACTCCAACACGCGTTGGTTTCACTGTGGTTGACGGCAAGAAAGTACGTATCGCTAAAAAATCGGGCGAAGCTTTAGATAAATAAGAAGATTTAAAGAAAGGAGGTCCACTTTCTGATGAACCGTTTAAAAGCTAAATACCAAGACGAAATCGTCAAAGTAATGATGGAGAAATTCAACTATACTTCTGTAATGCAAGCGCCGAAAGTCGATAAGATCGTAATCAACATGGGTGTTGGTGACGCTGTTACGAACACGAAAGCACTTGACATGGCAGTAGAAGAGCTTCAGCTCCTCACTGGTCAGAAGCCACTCATCACGAAAGCTAAGAAATCAATCGCTGGTTTCAAACTTCGTGAAGGTATGCCAATCGGTGCGAAGGTTACACTTCGCGGAGAGCGCATGTTCGAATTCCTCGACAAGTTGATCAACGTGTCACTTCCACGTGTACGTGACTTCCGTGGTGTATCGAAGAAATCATTCGATGGCCGTGGTAACTACACGCTAGGCGTGAAGGAACAATTGATCTTCCCAGAGATCGACTACGATCGCGTATCTAAAGTCCGTGGTATGGACATCGTTATCGTAACTACTGCTAATACGGATGAAGAGTCTCGTGAGCTTCTCACAGCACTCGGCATGCCATTCCAAAAATAAGGGAGGCCGCACACATGGCTAAGAAATCAATGATCGCACGTGAAGTAAAACGCCAAGCACTCGTAGAGCGCTACGCTGAACAACGCGCAGAATTGAAAGCACAAGGCGACTACATCGGCTTGAGCAAACTCCCACGTAACTCTTCAGCGGTTCGTTTACACAACCGTTGCAGTATCACTGGCCGTCCACACGGTTACATTGGTAAATTCGGTATCAGCCGTATTAAGTTCCGTGATCTTGCTCATAAAGGTCAAATCCCTGGTGTTAAAAAAGCAAGCTGGTAATTCATTAAAGTTGTGAAAGGAGGTACATCGCATGGTTATGACAGATCCGATTGCAGATATGCTTACACGCATTCGTAATGCAAACATGGTTCGCCATGAGAAGTTGGAAATGCCAGCTTCTACAATCAAACGTGAAGTCGCTGAAATCCTCAAACGTGAAGGTTTCATCCGCGATGTTGAATATCTCGAGGACAGCAAACAAGGTACGCTCCGCGTATTCCTTAAGTATGGCGCAAGCAACGAACGCGTTATCACTGGACTCAAACGTATCTCGAAACCAGGTCTTCGCGTTTACGCGAAAGCTGATGAAATCCCGAAAGTACTCGGTGGTCTCGGAATCGCTATCGTTTCAACATCTAAAGGTGTTATGACAGACAAAGAAGCTCGCCAACAAAAAGTCGGCGGCGAAGTGATCGCATACATCTGGTAATTCACGCATAAAAAGAACGGAGGTGTCTTAAATGTCACGTATTGGTAAAAAGCCGGTCGTTATCCCAGCAGGCGTTACAGTAACAGTTGAAAACAGCACAGTTACAGTAAAAGGTCCTAAAGGTGAACTCACACGTGAGTTCAACCCGACTATGGCTATCAACGTAGAAGGTAATGAATTGACTGTCGTTCGTCCAAACGACGAAAAGGCTAACCGTACAATTCACGGAACGACTCGTGCGCTTATCGCGAACATGGTCGAAGGTGTAAACAACGGTTTTGCTAAGACACTTGATATCCAAGGTGTTGGTTACCGTGCTCAAAAGCAAGGTAACAAAATCGTACTCAACCTCGGTTACTCACACCCAATCGAGTACACTCCGGAACAAGGCATTGAAGTCGAAGTTCCTACGAATACGCAAATCATCATCCGCGGAATCAACAAAGAGCGTGTTGGACACGTTGCTGCATTGATTCGTTCGTACCGTCAACCTGAGCCGTACAAAGGTAAAGGAATTCGTTACAGTGATGAAGTCGTTCGTCGTAAAGAAGGTAAAACAGGTAAGTAATTCGTTGATACGAATTGACCGGAAAGGAGTGGCATAAATGATCTCAAAGGCAGACAAAAACGCTACGCGTAAAAAGCGTCATGGTCGTGTACGTCGTACAATCATCGGGACTGCAACACGTCCACGCATGAACGTATTCCGTTCGAACAAGAACATTTACGTACAAGTCATTGACGATGCAACACATGCAACACTCGCATCTGCATCATCACTCGATCTTGAAAAAGGCAACACAGCTGACGCTGCAACAGCAGTCGGTAAGCTCGCAGCTGAACGCGCTCTTGAAAAAGGTATTGAAACAGTCGTTTTCGACCGTGGAGGATATCTCTATCATGGACGTATCAAAGCTGTAGCTGAAGCAGCTCGTGAAGCTGGTCTCAAATTCTAATAGAAAAGGAGGGAACCTCTACATGCGCCAGTTAGAAATTAACATGGATCAACTCGAAGAACGCGTTGTTACTGTAAACCGCGTCGCGAAAGTAGTAAAAGGTGGCCGTCGCTTCCGTTTTGCTGCACTCGTCGTCGTAGGTGACAAGAATGGTCACGTAGGTTTCGGTACGGGTAAAGCTCAGGAAGTGCCTGAAGCGATCCGTAAAGCAATCGAAGATGCAAAGAAAAACATGGTTAACGTTCCAATCGTTAACACTACAATTCCACACGAAATCAACGGAATTTTCGGTGCAGGTCACGTCTTCTTGAAACCTGCTTCTGAAGGTACTGGAGTCATCGCTGGTGGCCCAGTTCGTGCGGTTCTCGAATTAGCGGGAATCAACGACATTCTTTCGAAATCACTTGGATCAAGCACTCCAATCAACATGGTTCGTGCGACTGTTAAAGGTCTCACTTCACTTAAACGTGCTGAAGACGTTGCGAAACTCCGCGGTAAAACCGTCGAAGAACTTCGCGGTTAAGAAAGGGAGGGAATACAGATGGCGAAACTCGCAGTTACCCTCACACGCAGCATGATCGGTCGTCCGGAGAACCAACGCGTTACTACTCGTACGCTTGGTCTCCGTAAGATGCACCAAACGGTTGTCGTACCTGACAACGCTGCTATGCGTGGGATGATTAACCACGTGTCACACTTATTGACAGTTAAAGAAATTCAAGAGTAATAGAACGATATAATTTTATGAGGAGGTGCCCCACTATGAAACTCCATGAATTGAAACCAGCTGCTGGTTCACGTTCAGAACGCAACCGTGTAGGTCGCGGTATGTCTTCTGGTAACGGTAAGACTTCTGGCCGTGGTCACAAAGGTCAAAAAGCTCGTTCAGGCGGTGGTGTTCGTCCAGGTTTCGAAGGTGGACAAAACCCACTTTTCCGTCGTTTACCAAAACGCGGCTTCAACAACCCGACTCGTAAAGAGTTCGCGGTTATCAACCTTGACACACTTAACCGTTTTGAAGAAGGAACTGAAGTAACTCCTGAACTTCTTATCGAGACTCGCGCAGTCAAAGGTATGAAAGACGGCGTTAAGATCCTTTCAAACGGCAAGATTGAAAAGAAACTGACAGTAAAAGCTCACAAGTTCTCCGAAGCTGCGAAGCAAGCGATCGAAGCTGCCGGCGGTACGGTTGAGGTGATCTAATGTTTCAAGCGATCTCCAATATGTGGCGCGTAGCCGACATCCGTCGGCGCATTCTCTTTACCTTGGCCCTGATTATCGTGTTCCGGATCGGAGCGCATATCCCAGTGCCGATGGTAAACACTGAAGTATTCAAGATTGACGAGAATGGTATTCTCGGATTCTTGAACTCCTTCGGCGGGAATGCTTTGCAGAATTTCTCACTCTTTGCGATGGGAATCATGCCGTATATTACGGCCTCGATCGTTGTCCAACTCTTACAGATGGACGTTGTTCCAAAGTTTGCCGAATGGGCAAAACAAGGAGAGGCGGGCCGTAAGAAGTTAGCAACGGTAACGCGCTATGGAACGATCGTACTCGGCTTAGTCCAAGCGTTTGGAATCGCGCTTGGATTTAACCGTATCTATCCAGGTCTTGTCAATGAAGATTTTGGCACCTGGACGTACGTTATGATTGCACTTGTTTTGACGGCTGGTACAGCGTTCTTGATGTTCCTCGGTGAACTCATTACGGAGAAGGGCATTGGTAACGGGATATCAATGATCATCTTCGCTGGGATTGTCGCAGGCTTCCCGAACGCGTTCCGCCAGATTTACGAAACAAAGCTTCAAAATGCAGGGGATGCTTTGTTCGTCAATGTGCTTTATATCGTACTGTTGCTTTTAATCATCATTGCGGTCATCGTCGGTGTCATCTATGTGCAGCAAGCTGCACGTAAGATTCCGATTCAGTACGCTAAGCGTACGGTGAACCGTGCGCCAGTAGGCGGCCAATCGACACACTTGCCGATGAAGCTGAACGCTGCTGGTGTTATCCCAGTTATCTTCGCGGTGTCGTTCATGGTGACTCCACCAACGATTGCAAGTTTCTTTGCGAGTCCGGAAACAGCGACGAAAATTCGTGACATCTTCGACTATACGAGTCCAATCGGAATGTCGATTTATGTTGCGTTGATCATCGCGTTCTCGTACTTCTACACATTCGTTCAGGTCAACCCGGAACAAATGGCAGAGAACCTTCAAAAACAAGGCGGGTACATTCCTGGTATCCGTCCTGGTAAGCAAACGGAACAATACATCACGAAGATCCTCTATCGTCTGACATTCTTCGGTTCGCTCTTCCTTGCTGTCATCGCGGTGACACCAACGTTCTTTATTAAGTTCGCTGGTTTACCGAACTCGGTGCAAATTGGTGGAACAAGCTTGCTGATTGTCATCGGTGTAGGTCTTGAGACGATGAAACAGATTGAAAGTCAACTGGTTAAACGACACTACAAAGGCTTTATCCGATAAGGCGGGAGGAAGGGGACCATCCCTTTCCTTTCTGTTGTGTCTATAGAGTCTATAGAAGTGGAGGCTACCGACATGAATCTTGTATTGATGGGCTTGCCGGGTGCTGGAAAAGGGACGCAGGCTGCGAAAATTATCGAAGACTACGCCATTCCACACATCTCGACAGGCGACATGTTCCGCGCGGCGATCAAAGATCAAACACCGCTCGGACAGGAAGCGAAATCGTACATGGATAAAGGGGAACTCGTTCCGGATGAAGTCACAATCGGCATCGTACGTGAACGTCTCGCCAAAGAAGACTGTGCAAATGGTTTTCTTCTTGACGGTTTCCCACGCACAGTGAAACAAGCAGATGCTCTTGAAGCATTACTTGCGGATCTTAACAAACAAATCGATCACGTCATTCACATCGGTGTCAACCCGGAGAAACTTGTCCCTCGTTTGACAGGCCGCCGGATTTGCCCGACATGTGGAGCAACGTATCACGTCATCTATAACCCACCAAAAGTGGAAGGTGTCTGTGATATCGACGGATCAGCACTTGTTCAACGTGAAGATGATCAAGAAGAAACGGTTCGCCGTCGTCTTGAAGTCAACGTCGCGCAAGCGCAACCTTTGATTGACTTTTACGCTGAAAAAGGGTATCTTCGTAATTTGGACGGTGATCGTCCGATTAATGAAGTTTACTCCGATGTTCAAGCACTTCTTGGTGGTCAGTAATGATCATTACGAAAGCGCCGCGTGAAATCGACATTATGCGTAAGGCAGGACAAATCGTCGCTCGGACGCATAAGGAGCTTAAAGCTCACATTCGTCCAGGCATCACGACGGGGCAACTCGACGCGATCGCTGAACGTTATATTCGAAGTCAAGGGGCAACACCATCGTTTAAAGGTTATAATGGGTTTACTGGTAGCATCTGCGCATCAGTAAATGAAGAACTTGTCCATGGTATTCCGGGTGACCGCGTACTCCACGATGGAGACATCATCTCGATTGATATCGGGGCGGAGTATAATGGATATCACGGAGATTCAGCCTGGACATATCCGGTCGGTACAATCTCTGAAGAGACAAAGCAGTTACTTGACGTAACTGAAGAATCTCTGTATAAAGGATTGGAGCGCGCCAAAGCTGGTGTGCACCTGACAGATATTTCGCATGCGATTCAGTCACATGTCGAAGCAGCGAATTTTTCTGTAGTCCGCGAATATGTGGGCCACGGCGTGGGACAAAATTTGCATGAAGATCCGCAAATCCCACATTATGGACCACCGGGGAAAGGGCCGCGCCTGAAAACCGGCATGACACTGGCGATTGAGCCAATGGTCAACGTCGGGAAACGCTATGTTCGCACACTATCCGACAATTGGACGGTAGTGACAGTGGACGGTAGCATGTGCGCCCACTTTGAGCACACCATCGCCATCACAGACGACGGCTACGAGATCTTAACGGTCGATGCAGAGTGAGCTGTGCGCGTTATTGGTGTCACCTTTCTATAAGCCGCTATCCACTCGTGTTTGTGACCGATGATCTCTCAACGGCTACTGTAGAAAGCCCCTAAGCGCTACAAATCGTCTGGGCTCCCAATCAACTTTATAGAGAAAGGGGTATAATTGATGGCGAAACAAGATGTAATCGAAGTGGAAGGTACGGTTATCGAACCACTTCCAAATGCGATGTTTAAGGTGGAGTTAGAAAACGGCCACACGGTCCTCGCGCACGTCTCAGGAAAAATTCGGATGCACTTCATTCGGATCTTACCAGGAGATAAAGTAACAGTTGAGTTGTCACCATACGACTTAACTCGCGGACGGATCACATACCGTTTCAAATAAAAACTCCGATTTTTTCAGGAGGAGGTATTCACAATGAAAGTAAGACCTTCGGTTAAACCGATCTGTGAAAAGTGTAAAGTTATCCGCCGTAAAGGCAAAGTAATGGTTATTTGCGAAAACCCTAAGCATAAACAAAAACAAGGGTAATTAAACAAGGAGGTGCACACATGGCACGTATTGCTGGTGTAGATATTCCACGTGAGAAACGCATCGTTATCTCACTCACTTACATCTATGGTGTTGGTAAAACGACTGCTCAGAAAGTCTTGAAAGAAGCTGGTATCTCTGAAGATACTCGTACTCGTGAATTGACTGAAGAACAACTCAACCAACTTCGTGATGGTTTAGATAAAGTAAAAGTTGAGGGTGACCTTCGTCGTGAAATCTCACTCAACATCAAACGTTTGATCGAAATCGGTTGCTACCGTGGTGTTCGTCACCGTCGTGGTCTTCCAGTTCGTGGTCAAAACACTAAAAACAACTCGCGTACTCGTAAAGGCCCACGCCGTACAGTAGCGAACAAGAAGAAGTAAGGGAGGGTAAACTAATATGGCAAAACGTAAACAGAACGTTCGTAGTAAACGTAAAGTCAAAAAGAATATTGAGTCTGGTATCGTGCATATCCGTTCAACATTCAACAACACAATCGTTACGATCACTGATGTGCAAGGGAATGCAATCTCTTGGGCAACTGCAGGTAACATGGGCTTCAAAGGCTCACGTAAATCGACTCCATTCGCAGCACAACTTGCTTCTGAAACAGCTGCAAAAACTGCAATGGACAACGGTATGCGTACTGTAGAAGTCAACGTTAAAGGTCCTGGTGCAGGTCGTGAAGCTGCTATCCGTGCGCTTCAAGCAATCGGTCTCGAAGTTACAGCGATCCGTGACGTAACTCCAGTTCCACACAACGGTTGCCGCCCTCCAAAACGTCGTCGCGTGTAACCCGTCTTGTACTGCAAAGCGGGAAATCGAGTAGACTTTTGTTGATCGTTTGACCAAATCAAGCAGTAGACACGTACACGAGACGGTTGGCGATTGAACGCGATGGCCAACAGGACGATATTCAAGGAGGGGTTCAGATGATCGAAATCGAAAAACCGAAGATTGAAACGGTCGAATTAAGCGAAAACGCTACGTTTGGTAAATTCGTAGTAGAACCGCTTGAGCGTGGATTCGGTACAACGCTTGGTAACTCATTGCGTCGTATCCTATTATCTTCACTTCCGGGTGCTGCAGTCACTGCAGTCCAAATCGATGGCGTTCTTCATGAGTTCTCGACGATTGATGGCGTTGTAGAAGACGTTACCCAAATCATCTTGAACCTTAAGAAACTCGCCCTCAAAGTTTACTCGGAAGAAGAGAAAACACTTGAGATCGATATTCAAGGCGCTGGCGTTGTTACTGCGGCAAACATTACGCATGACAGCGACGTCGAAATCCTCAACCCAGAACTTCACATTGCAACACTTGCAGAAGGTGCATCACTTCATATGCGTCTGACAGCTCGTCGCGGTCGTGGGTATGTTCAGGCTGAAGATAACAAACGGGACGATATGCCAATCGGTGTGATCCCAATTGATTCGATTTACACGCCAATTCAACGTGTAAACTATCAAGTTGAAAAAACACGTGTCGGTCAAGATGCGAGCTTCGATAAATTGACGCTTGATGTTTGGACGGACGGTTCAATCCGCCCTGAAGAAGCAGTGTCACTCGGTGCGAAAATCATGACAGAACACTTAAACATCTTTGTTGGTCTTACGGACGAAGCGCTCCATGCCGAAATCATGGTCGAAAAGGAAGAAGATCAAAAAGAAAAAGTACTTGAAATGACGATCGAAGAACTCGATCTTTCAGTTCGTTCGTACAACTGTTTGAAACGCGCTGGTATCAATACGGTTCAAGAACTCGCGAATAAGAGCGAAGACGAGATGATGAAAGTTCGTAACCTCGGACGTAAATCACTCGAAGAAGTTCAAGCGAAGCTCGACGAACTCGGACTTGGTTTGCGTAAAGAAGACTAAAAACTATTAATTGCACGAAGGAGGGAATCCATCCATGGCATACTCGAAATTAGGCCGTACAAGCTCACAACGTAAGGCACTTTTGCGTGACCTTGCGACTGATCTCATCATCAATGAGCGTATCCAAACTACAGAACAAAAAGCGAAGGAACTTCGTCCAGTCGTTGAGAAACTCATCACTTTAGGTAAACGCGGTGATCTCCACGCTCGTCGTCAAGTTGCATCGTTCGTTCGCCGTGAAGCTGCTGGTCAAAACGCAGAGGGCAAAGCACAAGACGCGATCCAAAAATTATTCGCTGATGTTGCTCCACGTTTTGCTGAGCGTCAAGGTGGTTACACACGCATCATGAAAATGGGACCACGTCGTGGTGACGGCGCAGAAATGGTCATCATCGAACTCGTTTAATTTTTAAATGATTCGTTATAAAAGGGCAGTGCGTAACTCGCTTCTGCCCTTTTGTTACAAATGGAATTAATTGATTTGATGAAGGAGGAGTAGACATGACGAAGCTAATTGAACTGGATCACGTTACGTATCGGTATCCGGAACAGGAACAAGCTGCGTTACAAGATGTCTCTCTGACGATTCATTCTGGTGAATGGGTCGCCATCGTTGGACACAACGGCTCTGGAAAATCAACGCTGACTAAATTGTTTAATGGCTTGTTGCTTCCTGAATCAGGAACGGTGACCGTAGGCGAGACATTCTCGAGTGCGAATCCGGAGCAACTATGGGAGATGCGTCGGGCAATCGGCATCGTCTTTCAAAATCCAGATAATCAATTTGTTGGCACGACCGTGCGCGACGACGTGGCATTTGCCCTTGAAAATTGGGGTGTGCCACGCGAGGAAATGGTTCGTCGTATTGACGACAGTCTAGCGCGCGTTGGCCTTACGGATTTTGTTGATCGGGAACCCCATCAACTATCCGGCGGACAGAAGCAGCGTGTCGCAATTGCTTCGGCACTTGCGATGCGCCCTGATGTTCTCGTGCTTGATGAAGCAACATCGATGCTTGATCCACTCGCACGTGAAGAGGTTATGTCGACCGTTCAAGAATTATATGAACGACATCCGATGGCGGTAGTCGCCATTACACATGAATTAGACGAGGTCTTACAGGCCAGTCGTGTCATCGTGATGGATGCCGGGAAAATCGTATTAGAAGGTACACCTCAAGAAGTCTTTGCGAAATCGGCGTTTCTCCAAGAAATCGGTCTCGATGTTCCTTTCATCGTTCGAGTTCAGGAGCAATTGCGGGCGCGAGGTCTCTCGTATGGGGACACGATACTAGATGAAAGTGAATTGGTGAACCGCTTATGCCAATCCTAATCCAGGAATTGAACTATACGTACCAACTTAATAGTCCGTTCGAACGAGTCGCGCTGCGTGATGTGAATCTTGAGATTCCGTCAGGGGCGCTTGTTGCGTTTGTAGGGCACACTGGGTCTGGGAAGTCGACGCTCGTCCAGCACATCAATGGATTGCTGAAACCGACGAGAGGAAAAGTCCAAGTCGATGACATCATCATTGAACCAAAACGAAAACAAGATTTAAAGGCACTACGAAAACGTGTCGGTCTCGTCTTTCAGTATCCTGAGTACCAGCTGTTTGAAGAAACAGTCTTAAAGGATGTCATGTTCGGTCCAATGAACTTCGGGCATGAGCAGGAAGAGGCGGAACGGCTCGCAAAAGAGGCATTACGCACAGTAGGGCTAGACGAAGTCTTCTGGTCCCGATCGCCGTTTGACTTGTCTGGTGGGCAAATGAGGCGTGTTGCGATTGCAGGCGTACTCGCTAGTCAACCAGACGTGTTGATCGTCGACGAACCGACCGCTGGACTCGATCCGCAAGGACGTAAGCAAATGCTGAGTCTTTTCGCCCGACTTCATGCGGAAACGGGTTTGACATTACTCTTGATCACGCATGATATGGATCAAGTGCTTGAATATACGAATCGTGTCGTCGTCATGGAGCATGGACAAGTCGCGTATGATGGAGAGCCGATTGGATTATTCCAACAGGCGGAGCTGCTGAAGCAGTTCCATCTTGATTTGCCGCACGTCTTAGCACTTGCCTGGCCGGTGGCAGACCGACTCGGACTTTCGCGTCCGAACTTACGAACGGAACCGGAAGTCGTGGATTGGATTCTACAGGTACAGGGGGGACGTATATGATCGTCGGACAACATATTCCGGGTACGTCCTATCTTCATCGTTCTTCTGCGCTTGCAAAAATTATTTTTGCATTTTGTTTCATCCCGCTCGTGTTCCTCGCGAACAATGCAGCGACGAACATTTTTTTACTCATCTTTACGTTTTTAGCGTTAGCGAGTAGTAAATTGCCACTCCGCTACGTCTTGAAGGGCTTACGTCCGATTCTTTTCCTAATCGTCTTCACCTTCATCGTTCAACTGTTCTTTACGCGAGAAGGAACCGTCTTGTTCGAATTTGGATGGTTTAAAATTTATTCGGAAGGTCTGCGTCTCGCCATCATCGTCTCGCTCCGCTTCTTCTATTTGGTCTCGATCACGACACTCGTCACCTTGACGACGTCACCGATCGAGCTGACAGATGCAATTGAGTTGCTTTTGAAGCCATTCAAGGTCGTCCGCGTTCCGACGCATGAGATTGCCTTGATGCTCTCGATTTCGCTGCGGTTCTTACCGACATTGGCAGAAGAGACGGAGAAGATCATGAAAGCACAGCAGGCACGTGGTGTTGATTTAGCGGCAGGACCGATTAAAGAGCGTCTGCGGGCAATCATCCCACTTTTGATTCCATTGTTCATCTCGGCCTTTAAGCGGGCAGAGGACCTCGCGATTGCGATGGAAGCACGCGGCTACCGTGGGGGAGAAGGACGGACGCGTCTCCGGGAATCGAAATGGACGGCACGTGATACCGGTTTGATGGGTCTCCTCGTCGTCGTCGCGCTCCTGCTTGTTTACTTACGGGGAGGTTTCTGATGCGACGTTTTAAATGTACGATTCAATATGACGGGACGGGTTACTCTGGTTACCAAGTCCAACCGAATGGTGTAACGATCCAGGAGGTCGTCGAGAAGACGCTTGCGCGGATGCACAAGCACCCGGTCAAGGTGATTGGATCAGGGCGTACAGACGCTCGTGTGCACGCACAGGGGCAAGTCATCCATTTCGATACGGAACTTGCGATTGCGCCGGACAGCATGGTCAAGGCCTTAAATACGTTATTACCGGACGATATTCGTGTCCGGGACTGTAAAGAGGTCGCTTCTGACTTCGAAGCAAGGTATGATGTAGTGGGGAAAGAGTACCGGTACTTCGTACGCTGGACCGAAGATGCGTTTCGACGTCATCAATCGGTATTGATTCCGTACGCGCTTGATCTCGACGTGATGCGTCAAGCGATGACGTATTTAGTCGGCACCCATGATTTCAGTTCGTTTTGTGTCGCGAAGACGGAAACGGATAATCGAATCCGGACGATTTATGAAGCGGAGTTGATTGAGTACGGGGAAGAGCTAATCTTTCGGTTTAAAGGAAGCGGTTTTCTCTATAATCAGATTCGTATCATGGTCGGGACTTTGTTTGATGTCGGACGCGGACGTTTTGCCGCTACGGACATCAAGAAGATGCTTGCCGCGAAGGATCGAAACGTCGCTGGTGTGACGGCACCACCGCACGGGTTGTACCTTTGGGAAGTTTTCTACCCAGAGTCTAAAAAAGGCATTTGACATTAGCCGCTAAAAAACATACAATGTTTATTGGCATTTCATTTATTATGAAACCACAATCTTAGCCCCGTACACCTAAGATTCTGATAGATTCACACAGTGAATAAATGAAAAATCAAAAAAGAAACTTTTAAATTCCTTAGGAGGTATTTTACATGCGCACAACTTTCATGGCGAAAGCTACTGATGTAGAACGCAAATGGCTCCTTATCGACGCAGAAGGCAAAACACTCGGTCGTCTTTCGAGCGAAGTGGCTTCACTTCTCCGCGGTAAGCACAAACCTACGTTCACACCACACGTTGACTGTGGGGATCACGTTATCCTCATCAACGTTGAGAAAATCGTATTAACTGGTAACAAACTCGACAAAAAGGTCTACTACCGTCACTCTGGTCATCCAGGCGGCTTGAAGCAGACTGTCGCACGCGACTTACTCGCTAACAAACCTGAGCGTATGCTTGAACTCGCGATCAAAGGGATGCTTCCAAAAGGTAGCCTCGGTCGTCAAATGTTCAACAAACTCCACGTTTACGCTGGAGATACTCATAAGCAAGAAGCACAACAACCAGAAGTTTACGAACTTCGCGGTTAATACGAATTTAGGAGGAACTACACGATGGCAGATGTACGTTACTACGGCACTGGTCGCCGTAAACACGCGGCAGCTCGCGTTTTCCTCGTTGCTGGAGACGGTAAAGTCACAGTTAACGGGCGCGATATCAGCGAATACTTCGGTTATGAAACTTTAATCATGACTGCAAAAGAACCACTTGTACTCACAGAAACAGAAGGTAAATACGATATCATGGTAACGGTCAAAGGCGGCGGCTTCACTGGTCAAGCAGGCGCTATCCGTCACGGTATCTCACGTGCACTTCTTCAAGCGGATCCAGATTTCCGTGGAACACTTAAAGCTAAAGGCTTCTTAACACGCGATGCTCGTATGAAAGAACGTAAGAAATACGGTCTTAAAGCAGCACGTCGTGCGCCTCAGTTCTCAAAACGTTAATCGTTTTTACCTCTCATCCTTACGGGTGGGAGGTTTTTTTATGCCAAAAGACCGCTCTCTAATTAAAAAAGCGGTCAAGCAACTGTCTGCCGTTCAAAACGTACGTCGTCGTATTGTTCGGATGAGGAATAAGAGTGCTGTGAGAGCAACAAACGTCAGCGGGATACTCCAGAGGAACAGATGCTGTAAAAATGCAAGAGGATCATTCGCCGTCTGTGAACCGACTGTACCGGTAAAAGACGTCTCCTGACTTAACACCGTGCTGTTTTCAGGGAGAGCGGGTTGATAAGCTACATTTGCTTCATGCCCTGCATAAAAGTAAATCGCATAGCCGATATGTAAGAAGACTGTGATGACGCTTGCGAAGACTAACATTTTTTTCATCAAAAAACTCCTTTTTCCGAATGCTTGGTGAGGATAAGTCCATCGTTAAGTATACCGGATTCTGTTTTCGGGAACAGAGGAGAAAGGAGTGTGGTGAAAGATGACACTATCAGTCAGTTGGTTGCTCGAACGAGCCAATCGAAAACTGAATGTTCCCGGACTCTCGCCGGAAGTCGCCCGAAAGACACGCCAAGTCATCCGGGAACTCCATGTCAAAGGAATTTATGTCGGAGTGGCCCAAGGCTTCCGTTCCTATGCCGAGCAGGAGAAACTCTATGCGCAAGGACGAACGACGCCGGGAGCGATTGTCACGCATGCCCGTGGAGGACAATCAAATCATAACCGCGGGATTGCCGTTGATCTGTTTCAATACTCCATGGACGGAACGGAAGCGATCTTTAATACCGATGCCAACTTTCAACAAATCGTCCAGGCAATGAAAGAGCAAGGCTTTTCTTGGGGCGGTGATTGGGTGACGTTTCAGGATTACCCTCACTTTGAACTACTCAAGGCAACGACGGATGTTCTCGTCCCGTATCCGGGGCGTCCACTGTACCGGGGGGCGATCGGGATGAATGAACGTGACATCGAGCGAATCCAGCGCGCTGTGAAGGCACCCGTTACAAAAAGGTTTGACGAGACGACGGCACGGCAGGTGAGAGCCTATCAAGTACGGCAAGGGCTTGCGGTTGACGGTGTTGTCGGACCAGCGACCTGGAATCGAATGTTTTAATGAAATGACTACTGTTCTTTCTGCGGGTATGCCGAAGGAGAGTAGTCTTTTTCGATCATAAAGCGAGTCGTCTTTCACTGAGTACGAAAACTTCAGGAAATATTCTCCTTTCCGAGTCGAAATGTGCAAGCGCTATCTTATTTTTGTTATACTGAAATGGAATAAATCGAACGTTCTCAGGGGGAAGGCACTATGTTGAATGAACAAGAAATTCGCGAGGTAGTCGGACAGTTAATTGATCCGACGATCGAACGCTCGCTTGCAGATACGAACGGGATTCGTGATGTCCGAATCAAAGGAGACTACGTCAGCCTGAAAATCGCACTTGCGCAAGCAGGTTCAGGTGAACAGTTGACGTTACAACAAGAAATCGTTAAAGAGTTAAAAGAAAAAGGCTTCAAGACGGTCGGACTTCGTTTCGAGGCACTCGGCGATCACGGGATTCAGGCAGCGACGACACCATCGATTCTTAAACCGGAGTCAGGGACGACGTTCATCGCGATCGCTTCTGGTAAAGGGGGCGTCGGAAAATCGACGGTTTCCGTCAACCTCGCAGTTGCCCTTGCACGGGCAGGTAAAAAAGTCGGTTTGATCGACGCGGATATCTATGGTTTTAGTGTTCCGGATATGATGGGAATTGAAACACGACCGACCGTCGTCAATGACCGGATCATTCCGCCAGAGCGGTTTGGCGTAAAAGTCATCTCGATGGGCTTCTTCGTCGAAGACAATGCACCCGTCATCTGGCGTGGACCGATGCTCGGGAAGATGCTCAATAACTTCTTCTCGGATGTTGAGTGGGGCGATCTTGATTACCTCTTGCTCGATTTGCCGCCAGGAACGGGTGACGTCGCACTTGATATTCACTCGATGCTCCCAAGCTGTCAGGAATTGATTGTCACGACACCACATGCGACAGCGGCATTCGTTGCAGCTCGTGCCGGTGCGATGGCGATTAAGACGAACCACCGTTTGCTCGGTATCATTGAAAATATGGCGTACTTCGAAAGCAAGGTAACCGGTGAAAAAGAGTATGTCTTCGGATCAGGTGGCGGAGAGAAGTTGTCAGAAGCGCTAAAAACAGATATTCTAGCTAAGATTCCACTTGGACAACCATATGCGAATGAATCGGACTTTGCACCATCGATTTATCGCGATGACCATCCATTTGAAACACACTATAATGAACTCGCAGCGCGTGTCATCGAAAAAGTAGAGGGATAATACATGAAGATTAAAGGATTTTTGAAGCTGTTCTGGATGACGCTCCTAATTGGGACGCTAGCCGGCTTCGTGTTTAACCTTGTCGCTGAACCAGGGTACGTCCGCAATCAATCGATTAGCGGATACATTACGGCCTTGGCATACAGTAGTACATGGACGGCAATCAGCCTGATGGGCTTTTTCTCTTATTTGATTTTGCACCGGGTCGGACTTGATCTGTTCCGCGGCGCAAAGTTATGGAATCGGGTTCAGGTCGTTTTGATTGCCTTCGCCTTGTTTGACGGCGTCTACTTACGTGGACTTGCGTTCGGATTCGATAAAACAAGCCTCTATATTGGTGAAATGGTTGTCTTATTGTTCGTCGCATTTCTCGTCGCGCGTACGAAAGCCCGTGAAACAAATTTCAGTGCTTTCATCCCGACGTTATTCTTAATGACGGTCATCACGTTGATTGAATGGGTACCAGCTCTTCAGGCAACGCAAGACAAGCGGATGCTTTGGGCCGCACTGGCGACACTCTTGGTTTGTAATGCGTATCAAATCCTGATGTTGCATCGCCTGCAAGAAAAGCCTGCTCCAGCGAAAGTACAGTCGCAAAAACAGGCATAAGAAAAGGACTCGAGGGATGGTTGTTCTGACCTATTCCATCGAGTCCATCTTTTTTAAAAGTTTTTTTAGAAAAACAGTTGACGTGAAAAACAAGAGTTGATATATTAATACATGTCGCTGAGGCACACACCGAAAGCGAGCGTCATACAACGAAAAAAACTTATAAAAAAGAATTGACATCAGTTAATACTTTACTGTAAGATTTAAAAGTCGTCAAATGACATATCGGACTTTGAAAACTGAACGATGAGGCAAAAAACGTATCTTCGGATACAAACAATGAATGAAGCGCGAGCTTCGTCAACGTGACTTTTAGTCACAAAAACGAGCAAGTCAAACACTTTATGGAGAGTTTGATCCTGGCTCAGGACGAACGCTGGCG
>NZ_JACSMK010000014.1:0-75716 GCF_018618595.1 Exiguobacterium sp. s133 | reverse complement strand
AACGCTTGAATTTGGACATAGAAAAAAGCTCCTTTCAAAAGTAAACAGTTTTTCTTATTTCAACTGTCTACTTTTTGGGGAGCATATCAGAAAGTGCGTTTTCAACGCACTTTTTCCCGTAGGAGTCAACGAAACGTGACGCTCTTTAGGTAATACCGTGACGGCAAACCGGGCATGCAGACGATTTAGAGCGTAATCCGTCTCGAATCGTTTTAGAACCGCGAAAAGCAATCGGTCGCGACCCTGCAGCATGTTCACGCTTCATAAAAAGGTTTTTACAGTCTAAAGGGATTGCGCATCGATGTTAGATGGCAATCCCTTCGTGTGTATCTTCATCTTCGAAATTAGTTGTTTCTTACGGTTTGACCGTTGTTTCATCTAGCAAATTCGCTGCTTTGATATCAAGTAACGGACGGACGAGGACTTCGACGCGCCGATTTTGACTCCGTCCACTTTCTGTTTGATTCGAAGCGATGGGTTGGTATTCGCCGTATCCGGTGACGGTGAACCGTTTTGGTTCTAACTTTGGATTTTTTTGCAACGCACGCATGAAACTGATGGCGCGTTCCGTACTGAGTTCCCAGTTCGACGGGTATTGTGCCGTACGAATGGGGATGTTATCTGTATGACCAGACACTTGAATTTGACGTTGTCCAGATTTGACGAGTAAGTTACTCATCCCTTGAGCAATTTGGATGGCTTCGCCTTTGACTTCAGCTTGCGCAGGAGAAAATAGAGCGCGATCTCGAATCGTGAAGACGAGACCTTCATTCGTGATTTCGACTTTAATATCTTTTTCGAGCTTTTCTTTTTTGATATAGTCGGACGCTTGGGCTTTAATTTTTTCGAGCTCTGAGATTTCAAAACTTTGTGCTTTCGTCCGAGCATCCGTCTTTTTTTCGTCCTCTTCTTCTTGTGAAGTCGCGAGCGAGCTATTGGTAATCATGCCGGAGCCACCGTTGAAGACGGAACTGAATGATTGAGACATCGCTTTTAGTTTGACGGCATCGACGTTACTCGAAGCAAAAAGGACGATGAAAAGCGCAAGTAACAGAGTCAAAAGATCGGCATACGGAATCAGCCAACCTTCCGAGATGTGTTCATCATGCGGCTTCTTTTTCCGCTTCATAAGTTTCACGCTCCTTCGGCGTCAGATACACGAGTAGCTTATCCTCCAAGTTTTTTGGAGATTCCCCGTTTTGAATCGAAAGAATTCCTTCAATGATCATTTCATAGAGTTGAATTTCATTTGCTGATTTTTGTTTGAGTTTCGTCGCGAATGGAAACCATAAAACATAGCCGGTGAAAATCCCGAATAATGTGGCGATGAAGGCACCCGAGATTGCGTGTCCGAGCTTCTCGATATCCGACAGATCGGATAGGGCGGCGACTAGACCGATGACGGCCCCTAAAACACCGAGGGTCGGAGCATATGTACCAGCTTGTGTGAAAATGTTCGCGTTTGCATGATGGCGTTCTGTCATGTTTTCGAGGTCGCGTGTCATGACATCTTCCACATATTCAGAAGGTTGACCATCGATGACCATCATGACACCACGTTTCATGGACGCGTTGTCGACTTCTTCAATCGCTGTTTCGAGCGATAAGAGACCTTCTTTACGCGCTTGCGTCGATAGTGTCAAAAATTGAAGCATGAGATTTTGTTTGGTCATTAAATTTTGTTCGAAGAAGATGACTTTGAACAGGGCTGGAATCAATTTGAGCCGTTCCTTCGGGAAGGAAATCATGATGGCTGCTGCTGTACCTGCGAAGATGATGACGAGTGCCGCAGGGTTCAGTAAGGCGATTGGAGGAGCACCTTTTAGAATCATTCCTCCGACGAGCGTGATGAGTCCAAGAATAATACCGATTATCGACACGATATCCATTGTTAATTGTGCCACCTTTCCACATGTTGTTAGGGTCGTGAACGAAAAAATAAAAAGAGCAGAAGACGCATCTTCTGCTCGGAAATCCAAAAACCGAGAATTAAGCGCCGTTTTCGTCGATTAGCAATTGAATGCTTTCGTTTCGTTCGTCACGCTCTATATCGGTTAATACGTCGTATTTTTTTAATACATTATACAATTCATTTAGAATCGGTTGTTCCAGATGTAACGATAATAATTCCTCGAACTGATAATATAACTGTGCGGGCATCCATTGTGATTGTCGTTCTAGCCTTCGCGAGACATCCTCAATCGAATGGTCAGCCGTCCTAGGGTCCACTGTTTCCCTCAACCTCCTTTAAAGTTAACACGTCTGCTTTTATCTATTTTACCAAAAAAAAACGAAAACGTTTAGTTGATTGCAAATTTCGATAGAACTAATGTTTTCGAGAGAGTATGATAAATGCAATTGAGTAATCTCATCTAGGAGGAGTCAACGCATGTTTTCGCATAAAAGACATACACGTTTAGCGAAATTTGGAGATTTTGGAGAACGAACGTATCATCAATTATTTGATAAACCAGCCCGTTTCATCGCGACTGGATTCACATTGACGATTTTGCTCGGAGGATTATTGTTGTGGATCCCCTGGTTTCAACAAAGCGATAGCCACGTTGCATTAATTGATTGTCTGTTCGTCGCGACATCGGCTGCGACGGTGACGGGGCTTTCGCCGATTAACATTGCAGAGTCCTATAATTTGTGGGGGCAACTGATTTTAATGATTTTAATTCAAATCGGTGGTCTCGGATTCATGACGATTGCACTTGTTCTACTTAGTGTCACAGGTCGAAAAATCGGGATTCGTCAGCGGATCATCATTCAAGAGATGTTCAACTTAGATAGTCCGGGAGGAACGATTCGACTCGTCCGGAACATTCTCTTGACGACCGTCATCCTGGAGTTGATTGGGATGATCTTACTTGCTCTCGATCTGTTCATTCAATACAAATATACGCTCTCAAAATCACTGTATTATGGTCTGTTTCATGCGGTCTCCGCCTTTAATAATGCCGGTTTTGCGTTATGGGGAGACAGTTTGACGTCCTTCCAACAAGATACGACATTCATTTTTACGATTTCTGCTCTATTGATGATTGGGGGATTGGGCTTCACGGTCATCGCTGATGTTTCGGCTAACCGCAGTTTCAAGAAAATTTCATTACACTCGAAATTAATGATTTTATCATTACTCGTCATCAACGGTATCGGGACGGTCGCGATGATGGTGTATGAGTGGGTCTCACATCTCGGTTCCCTTCAAAATTATTCGTTCTTTCAAGCACTACATATCGTTTTCTTCCAAGTCGTGACGACCCGGACGGCAGGGTTCCAGACGATTGATTTGACGACGATGGTGCCACTTTCGATCGGTTTGATGATGGTTTTGATGTATATCGGAGCGGGGTCGGCGTCGACGGGATCAGGCATTAAAGTCACGACAGCAGCCGTCATCTTAAAGAACGTCTGGACGTATCTACGGGGACAACGAGAAACGGTCCTGATGCGTCGGACCGTCCAGGCGCAGGCCGTATCAAAAGCTTATGCGATTGCTATTTTCAGCATTTTATTCATCGGTGTCATCACAACGCTCTTGGCACTGTCGCAACCGAATATCTCGTTTACAGGGCTCTTCTTCGAAACGGTTTCCGCATTCGGGACGGTCGGACTTTCGTTAAATGTGACATCAGAGTTGAATGATTTTGGAAAAGGACTAATCATGTTCATGATGTTGCTTGGACGTGTCGGTTCCTTGACGATTCTCTTCACGGTCGCGACGCAACACAATCGCTTGATTCGTTATCCGAAAGAAAATATGCTGATTGGTTGATTGGCTGTCAGTAGCAGATGTCTCCTAAAAAGTGCCTCACCGTTCGATAACGCATCGAATGGCGAGGCACTTTTCTTACATAAATGATAATCGATCTGAGATTGGGGCAATGGTCACCCGAGTATCCTTCATTCGATCATCACGCTGGATTGTATTATCTTCTTCGATTTTCCATTTCGAACCGTGGTATACATTTAATGCTGTAGCGATTTCAAAGAAGGAATGGGTCGAATTTCCATTGGCAAGATAAAGGCCAGGTGTTTGAGTCGTCAAGATTGTATAGAGCGTTTGCGCCGTATCTTCTAAAAAAGAGCAAGCGGGATACCAGTTTTTACTTGCCGGAATGGGACCCGTTGAGGCATGTCGTTCTAAATAATCAATCATATTATTTGATCCGGCAACCTGACCGATTTGCCAGCCGATCCGGACGATGTAGGCGTCAGGATTGACTGCTTGGATAAGTCGTTCGCATGTTCGTTTATAAAAACCGTAGTCATCGTCTGCTTCCGGAAGTACAGATGGATCATGCGGTCCCTGTTGATGATTTGCGTAGACAGAAGCCGTGCTCGTAAAGAGAAAGGGAATGTTACGCTCAAAAGATAGCCGTGCCAATGATTCTGCAAATTCAGCAGAACCCATTCCGATGTGTAAGAGTAGATCAGGTTGGACCTGATCAATAAAAGCTTCCATGATTGCGGGATCAGTCGTCGAGACAACCGATCGATCCCAAGCTGTAACTTCATACTGATGCATGCGTAAGACGTCTGCAAGTACAGGTGCGACTGTACCATTCATACCGGTAACAAGAGCATTCATTGTGTTTTCTCCATTTCGGGATGTTGAATTTTATAGTAATCGACAAGTCGTGGAAGAAACTCAGCAAGATCAGGACACACAATACCAGTTCCGTCTAAATCACGAAGTGTGTTCGTCGTATCGTAGTGAACAGGGTGAACAAAGTAATCAAGCGTCTGCCGCTGCATCTGTAAGCGCGTAGCGATACGCGGGGTCAACAGGGACGTCACGAGGCGAAACGGGACGACACCTCGTGGAGAAGCACCATAGTAGGTATCATGTAACAGCTCATAAATCGTCCGTGCGCCGTGTGGGAATGGATCCGTCAGGTGATACGTTTGACGGACGCCGCTTGGTATATGGCTTAAATAGGTCGTCGCATCGATAACATAATCATACGGAACGAGATTGACGAGTGCATTGACTCTACCTGCATAAGGAAGGGGGGCGAATTGCTTGAGCAGGCGCAGCGCATTTAAGACGAAATAAACCCCATCCCACTTTGGTGTCTCCCCTGTCTCGGAGTGACCGACAACGATACCTGGACGAATAATCGTGTAAGGAAGTGAACCGACTTCTTCATGAAAGCGAACTTCTGCCAGGTACTTCGTTTCTTCGTACGCATTTTTGAATGATGCGGCATGTTTGAGGTTTTGTTCAAGAACCGTCCCGGTCCGGAGCCCGGAGACATAGGCGGTGCTGAAGTAGATGTAGCGTTCAAGATAATGCAACGTATGAGCAAACTGCGTCACGTTCGATGTTCCGATGACGTTAATTCGAAAAGCGATATCAAATGTCGTCGCCAAGTCATACAGTGCTGCCAGGTGAAAGAGATGCGTCACTTCAGTCGACAGTCGTTGCTTCGTCTCTGTGTTCAATCCTAATCCGGGTGTTGTGATATCACCTTCTAATAAAACGAGTTGTGCTTCTTCAAGACGCGTGTGTTCGAGTAACGATTCCTTTTTTGCTAAGGCACTTGTTCGTTCGCTCGGTAGATGAAGCAAATAAAACCGGTCAATTTGTTCCGGCACAAGAGCGAGACGTTCAATTAATTTGGTGGCAAGGAATCCGGGGAATCCTGTCATGAAATAAGTCCGTTTCATTTTGCATAATCCTTTCTTGAATCTAAATCGAGTACAACCGTGAAAGTCGACCCTTGATGGAGCTCCGACTCGACGGAAATCGCCCCACCATGTGATTCGATGATTTCTTTACAAATCGCAAGACCGAGGCCGGTTCCGCCAATCTTACGGACGGCTGAATTATCGACACGGTAAAATTTCGTGAAAAGCTTATCGAATGCATTTTGAGGAATTCCGAGACCGTGATCAGTCACAGTAATGATGGCTTGCTCGCCTTGTGTGTGTAGACTGACCGTTACGTGGTCGGCGGATGGTGAATATTTGATTGCATTCGAGAGTAAGTTCAAAACGACTTGTTTAATTTTATTTTCATCAGCGACGATCATGACAGGATCTTCCTTTACATCAAGCACGATGCGATGGGTTTCGGCCGTTTCACCAAAAGCGTCCGTTGTATCGAGGAGCAGTTGACGTAAAGAGAATGATTTAAAATCGTACGGTTGTTTGCCGCCTTCCATCCGTTGAATATCTAAAAATTCATTGAGGAGCGTCGTTAACCGCTTGGCTTCTTCATGCATGATTTCGACATAGCGTTGTATTTTTTCAGGTGTGAGCTTACGATAGCGCAACAACTCCAAATAACCGAGAATCGATGAGAGGGGTGTTCGGAGCTCATGCGATACGGTACTGATGAGTTCATCTTTGACCTGGTCCATTTTTTGCTCTTCTGTCCGGTCGCGGAAGACGAACAAAAAACCATGACGGGAGATGCGACTACGTTCCTTCTTAATTGAAGTCGCATAAAACTCGAAGTAAAGATGATTGGATTCATTCGGACGTTGTAGTGTAAACCGAAATGACAGTTCAGAATGCTTGCCGGCAAGGAGTTCTTCGACTTGTTGTAGCATCTCATAGCGGGTCGCGAGATCGAGATTCGGAATCATACTGATCCGTTCTTGAATCTTGCTTGGTGCAATCCCTGGAACATCGAGCAGTTTTCGGGCTTTGACGTTCATGAAGATGAAGCTGCCATCTTCTTCTGTCAGTAAAAACCCTTCGTTTGAAGCTTGCAGAATCGATTGGGTGATATCGCGTTGACGCATGATGGCATTTTTTTCACGTTCCAACATGCTCTCGATTTTTTTACGCTCACTGATATCCCGAATGACGGCGACACGCATCCGTGTTTTTTCGTACATGATTTCGCGCGGGAAAATTTCAATTTCGACAGGTGTCCCGTCTGCCCGTTGTCCGATGACCTCGTACGGATCATTACGGTGGAGTTCGATACGCCGGCTGACCTCTTCATGAAAGTCAGGATGGATGAAATCCAGGGCATTGCGTCCCTTGATTTGTTCAAGTTTTGTACGGAAAATCACTTCAGCTGCTCGGTTCGCGTCGAGAATGGTACCACGGTCGTGGAAGATGACCGCTTCGACGATTGATTCGGAAAACAGACGGAAACGGCGTTCACTTTTCGTCAGGTGTGACTCAATTTGTTTTTGGGCACTCATATCAACGATGAACAAGAAAAATTGTCCGTCTGCTAGACGGGTCATATACAATCGACCATAGAAGGTCGAGCCGTCTTTACGGTGATACACCCATTCGTTTTCCGCATCACGCCCGTGCAACAATAAGACATCGGCTGGAGATAAGTCTTTTAAATTCAACTGCTCCAAGTGTCGCTTCCGCTCATCAAACTCTGCGTGATCGTGTAAGTCATCAGGACATCTTCCGATCAGCTCGTGTTCTTCGTAACCGAACAAGGTACCTGCTGTTTCATTAAACGCGGTAATATGGAAGTCTGCGTCTGTGACGAGTAGGGCAGCATCTAATGTCGATTCGAGCAAGCGGTCGATCGCGAGCGATTTAACGGAAACGACGAAAAGGGAAGTCTGCGCAATCGGTGAGACGATGAGTTCGTAAGGGATTACCCGGAAGTGGACCGAATCAGATAATGGAAGAGACTGTTCGTCGAGTGAGAAAAGTGAAAACAGTGACTTGTCATTGGAGTCGGTAGGGAATTGGGCGTGAAAGGTATCATTCACAAAGTTAATTCGGCCCATCCGATCCACTAAAGCGAGCGGTTCTGAGACGGCACGTAAGGTCGCACGGATAAGTGCTTCTGCGGATGTGGATGAGTGTTCAGTCATAAGCGACCTCCTTTCAAAAAATAAAGTCCGGTGCATGATGATTATTAAAAAACGTAATCTTCTCTCAACACTTATTCTCCATCTGCGTTGTTCGTTCCTTTCGAGGAAGCGAACCGAAAGAGAATTTAGTATATTAATTTTAAAGAAACCGATTGAATTCGAGTCAACTCAGAGTGAAGGAGAATCAAGTCATGCAAATACGTACGAAACGCAGAATAATCGCACTACTGTTCGCGGTGCTCGGAGTCGCCGGAACTTATTTTTTTTCGAGTTCCTGGGAACTTTTAATTGTCGGAATCAGTATAGTAGGATGTATCGTTTTTTTATTACTTTCCTTCTTTACCCCTTCACTTGCGAATCGAATTGATCGCATGGAAGGCAGGGAGTTTGAAGAGTGGCTCGTCGAACTATTTGAAGGTGCCGGCTATCGCGTTGAACTGACGCCGGCCTCAAGAGATTTTGGGGCGGATTTATTGATTGAAGACGCACAAGGGTATAGAATAGCGATTCAAGCAAAACGTTATGGTGGACCGGTTGGATTAGAGGCGGTTCAACAAGTCGCCGCGGCAGTACCTTTTTACGACATGGATGAAGGATGGGTCGTGACGAATTCGACGTATACGGACGCCGCATGTCGCTTGGCAGAACCGAATCGGGTGCGCTTGATTGATCGAGAAGAATTGCTTGAGTTTGCACGAGAAATTGGCTTTCGCTGATGTTGTCGAATGATTGTCGACAAAAGGGGGTTGTCAATTTGTTCAAACGGTGCAATAATCATTTTCGTTAACGAAATATCATAGAGATAAAGAAAGTTAAACTATTCAGGATGTCTAAATATACTGGGGACGAAATACCAGCACTTTTTAGCAGTGAGAGGAGAATTTCTGTTGCGCAAAGTTGTCTATGTGCAGGGTTGCGTTTTTTCGCAAGGTCATGCCGCGATTTATGATGAAGCACACCAAATGATTGGTGCGGTTCAACACGACGAGACAGGTCGTGTTCAAGTAATGAATGGTGAAGGTAGAGGGGTAGCGTTTGGAAAGTTCATCCCGACATGTAAGAAATGGGTCGTGATGAACCATGATGGTCAAGAGGTAGGTCAAATGCGTGAGAAGTTTTCACTCTTCTCGAAGAAATGTGAATATAACGTGTACGAACGAGGCACGTATGTCATTTCCTTCGACCTGACAAAAGGGAAATTCTCAGTCCGAAGTGCGGCAGGCGAAGTCGTCGCAGAATTGCTGCAAGACGGCGATGAATATCGTCTCGTAAAAGATGCTGACAAACTCTCAATGTATGAACTGCTGTCCGTCTTAAAAAGCTTGACGAACTCCGTCAACTATAAACCACTTACAGCTGTATAAAAAAAGATGTCCTTCAGTTTATTCTGGAGGGCATCTTTTTACTTCAAGATTGTAAAACTTGCTGGAGACGCTGTTTTGCTTCGTGCGTCAGGTGCGAAATACGACGGGCGTACAGACAGAGCTGTAAGACGTGGACCGTCTCAGGTCGATAGGCATGGATACGCTCTAAAGAGCGTCTCAGACGCTTCTCCGTCAGTTCGATTGGTCCACTCGTCTCTGCATGCTGTGTATAGACGAGATAAAAGTCGAGCGGACTGATTAAATCATCTTCATCGATATTGGGGTTCTTAAAAACGATCGTCAATAATTCACGTGTTTCTTCTAAAGAAAAGAGATGCTTTAAGTCATCAAGTAAGTAGATGATGGCTGCCTGATTGATCGAGTATTTTTTCCCGCGATGCGGAACACCGATGATGTCCCGTACTTCACGCTTCGTCCAGTTTTGAATCGTCGTCGCAGACATATGTTCTCCAATTAAGGCATTCGCGAGATGGACGATTTCGTTAATCGATAAACCATTTTTCGTCGCATCAAATTGTTTGAGGCGATGGATGACTTTCGGAAGATCCGATTCATCCTCGGAAACGAGTGTGCCGATCCCTTTTCCTTCTTTTAAATGTGATAGGCAGTTAGATAACGTTTGCACGGCTTGAGCATCATACATTCAGAATACTTCCTCTCTAGGACGTCATTTGACCCTATGTTATCAAATGAAGGTTCGAAAGAGCAAACGGCAATCAGACAAAGTACAATAGAATGGAGCAAAAGAAGGAGGATTCATATGGAATGGGTTGCTGCTGTTGGAACAATCGTCATCATTGGACTCATCTTGTTCTTGTTGAAAGCGATTGGTCGACGCGTGGGAGCAGAGCCGGAAACGGTTCGGAAATGGATTCATATCGCAGTCGGGCATTGGGTCTTTCTGGCGCTTGCCTGGATCGATCATTGGTATGTCGCAATCGTCCCGTTATTATTTTTCACGGTCGTTAATCTGCTGACCTTAAAACGCGGGACGGGTCAAATGAATCAAGTGGAACGCATATCTTACGGGACGGTCTACTACCCGATTTCTTTACTGATTCTAGTCGGACTCTTTTTTGAACGAGAACCAATGGCACTCGTCGCCGGCAGCATGGTGCTCGCGTGGGGCGACGGAATGGCTGCTTTAGTAGGTCGACGCTACGGAAAGACGTTTTACACACGCGGGGCGATTAAACGATCGTTTGAAGGAAGCATCGCGATGTTTTTATTCTCGTTCCTCGTCCTGACTTCCACGTTTCTTATATATGCATTACCGGCTTGGATTGCAATCAGTTACGGTTTTTTGCTTGCGAATATTGCTGCCTTGATTGAAGCCGTGTCCTATCGCGATTTAGATAATGTTTTCATCCCGCTTTCAATCGGTGCACTCGTTGCGTTTGCGCTTTAATAGATGTTGCTACTTGCTTCACCGGTAAGACGCCGCGCGATTCAGGTGAAAACAAAAAAGCAGCGGATTTCTTCTATAAAGAAGAAACCTGCTGCTTTTTTGCTGTTTTCTATTAAGCGTGAAGGTGCAATACATCTTCAACGGATTTATACGTGTAACCGAGGTCGCGCGCGACTGCTTCGTACGTCACGAATCCTTGCGCGACGTTGAGACCTTTTTCAAGCGAAGTATTTTCAGCAAGTGCACGGTGTGTGCCTTTGTTCGCGAGTTCGAGAACGTAAGGAAGTGTTGCGTTCGTAAGCGCGAGTGTCGACGTCCGTGGAACAGCACCCGGCATATTCGCGACGGCATAGTGAACAACACCGAATTTTTCATACGTTGGATTATCATGTGTCGAAATACGGTCAACGGTTTCGAAAATTCCGCCTTGGTCAATCGCGACATCGACGATGACAGCACCTGGTTTCATTCGTTCAACCATCTCTGCTGTCACGAGCTTCGGTGCTTTCGCTCCTGGAATCAAGACGGCACCAATAACGAGGTCACTTTCAGCGACGGCTTCTGCAATCGTATACGGATTCGAAATCAACGTGTTGATTGAGTTACCGAAAATATCATCAAGTTGACGAAGGCGCTCAGGACTGACGTCGATGATCGTCACGTCAGCACCAAGACCGACTGCGAGTTTTGCTGCGTTCGTCCCAACGACACCACCACCGATGACAGTAACTTTTCCGCGGCGAACACCAGGGACGCCTGCAAGTAGAATCCCCAGTCCACCATGCGGTTTTTCAAGGAACTGTGCACCGATTTGTGAAGCCATCCGACCAGCGACTTCACTCATTGGTGTCAGAAGTGGCAATGTCCGATTTTTTTCGACCGTTTCATAAGCGATTGCCGTAATCTTCGAGTCAACAAGTGCCCGTGTGAGTTCTGGCTCCGCTGCAAGGTGTAGATAAGTGAACAAGGTTAAGTCGGGACGGAAGTATTGATATTCTGAAGCGATGGGTTCTTTGACCTTCAACGCAAGCTCAGCAGTCGCCCAAACTTCTGCCGCTGTTTCGATGATTTGTGCACCAACTTCGATATACTCTTCGTTTGTAAAGCCGCTCCCCATACCAGCAGATGTTTCGACGATGACTTGATGTCCATGAATCGTTAACGCTGCTACCCCGGCAGGTGTTAACGCAACACGGTTTTCGTTGTTTTTAATTTCTTTTAATACTCCAATGATCATAAGAGCGATCCCCTTTCGCAAATGAACAACCAATAACCCTTTAACTACTTACTTCTCCCTCAGTATACGAGAAATGAAAGCGTACGACTTTATCGGTGTTTTCAAAAAATAAGAGGATTATTTGTGAGAAATCACAAAAGGTAACGGTCGGCTTTCAAGTAAAGATAAAGTAACGAACGTTCAGGTAATGATTCCATCCGAATGCCGGCTTCTTCTTCGATGCGCCGCATGCGGTATAAGATCGTATTCGGATGGACGTGAAGGTGGGCGGCAACTTGTTTGACGTTTCCATCGTAATGCAAAAACCACTCGAGCGTTTCGCATAAAGAAGCTGTGTGTTTCAAGTCGTAAGCGCGAAGACGTTCGATTTCTTCCAGTCGAACCGTCCGTCTCCGTAGGCGTTCTGAAAAGATAGGTAATAACTGGAATAGTCCGAGTCGCTCGTATCGCGTCACATTTTGAAGTTCGAAAGGATAGGCGTCTTTGAGACGTAAGACGATACCTGCTTCTTCGTAACGTTCTGGAATCGACTGCACGCCGGTGAAAACTTCACTGCTCGATACAACAAATTCTGTATAAGAAAACCGTTCGGCGAGTAGTTGGCGGAATGACTGGATGAAAGCATCGAACTGAATGCGTTCATGCTGAATGTCACGATCGTTTGTGCTGATCCACAAAATAAAATCTGTCGTGTCGTATGCATACAGCAGGGGACGTACCGTCTGTTGAATCGTCAATAAATAACGGAGGCGATCGGCTAGACGCGGCGTAATGGCTTCCGGGAAACGGATGACCATTAAGCGACTGATTCCCGGCGGAGCGAGATGAAGTTTTGAGAACGTCTTTAGGATTTCACTTTCGGGTAACTCTTCATGGAGTAACTCAAAAAAGAATTGCTCCGTCTGTTCTTCTTGCCGTTTTTTTTGCATGTCGATTGCAAGCAACTGTCGTTGTGCAAGCATGGCACCTTTCTTTAAATCGCCTAGCTCTGAAGCCGTGAAGGGAGTGTTGCGAGCGATTGACCAAATGTAACCGAGAATCTCCATATCTTGTTTAATGGCAATGGCGACGCGGTCGTTCAAACCAACGCTCGTCCGGGCAGTGATGACGAGTGGATCATCTTGAGCCGCTAAGCTTTGGATGACCTCATCTTTCCAAAGTTGATCGATGACGGATTCAGGGACACGGCGGCCGATGATGGTAGCGACACGGGCAGGATCTGTATCAGTCGTATGCGTACTGTAGGCGAGCAGACGATGATTGCGGTCTTCAATCGTTATCGGTGCATTAAGTGCGAGGCCGATCGCTTCTGCTAAATCATCGAGGGAATGGTACGTTGCTTCTAACATAAATGAAGTTCCTTCTTTCTCTATCGTATTCCTTATATTTAGTATACAACCGTTTGTGTATAACCACAAAAACAATCGATTTATATTGTAGGAATAAACAAAAATATGCTAAGGTGAGCGGCAGAGTCAACTGAGATAGAGATAGAGAGGATTTGGAGTGCGATGGAAGTGTTACACATGATTTCATCATGGATTTGGGGAATCCCGAGCATGGTGTTATTGGTCGGGACGGGCTTATATTTTACGGTTCGTCTTCGAGGATTACAGTTTCGCCGGTTAAAACAAGCGTTTCAACTCGCATTGACGAAAACGGGGCATGGTGAAGGGGAAATCAGTAGCTTTCAAATGCTGATGACGTCACTGGCTGCGACAATCGGGAATGGGAACATCGCCGGAATTGCCGTCGCTTTGACGATGGGGGGGCCAGGTGCAATCTTTTGGATGTGGGTGATTGGTCTCGTCGGGATGGCGACGAAGTATGCCGAGAGTCTGTTAGCGATTTTATTTCGTCAGCGAAACGATCGTGGTGAAATTGTCAGTGGACCGATGTACTACATCGAGAAAGGTCTTGGAAAAAGTTTTAAGCCGTTAGCGGTTGCGTTTGCCTTGTTTGGTCTGATTGCTTCTTTTGGCGTCGGAAATACGGTCCAGGCGAATGCGATGTCGACGGTATTGAAGCAGACGTTCCACATCCCGTTACTTGCTTTTGGAGTTGTACTAGCCGTCGCGGTCTATTTCTCGATTCGTGGTGGGCTTGAGCGTGTGAGTTCAATCTCGACGATTTTTGTACCGGTGATGAGTTTGCTCTACATCGTGGCGGCACTCATTATTTTAGTTCTTCAAGCGAACCAAATCATTCCCGCGTTAGGGCTGATTGTACAATATGCGTTTCAGCCGCTGGCACCAGTCGGCGCATTTGCGGGTGTGTCCATCATGGTTGCCATGCAGGTTGGTGTCGCACGTGGTATTTTTACGAACGAAGCCGGACTGGGAACAGCTGCTTTAATTGCCGGGTCTGCTAAAAGTGAACGACCTGCAGAACAAGGATTGATTTCGATGACGAGTACGTTTATCGTGACGTTGATCGTTTGTACGATGACGGCACTCGTTTTAATGACGACTGGATTTTGGGATCCGACGGGAGGGACGTTATCAGGTGTCACACATGACGGCTCATTGACAGGAGCGGCACTTACATCGGCCGCATTTGCCAGTGTACTTGGACCACTGGGTCAATGGACGGTTGCCTTCTCGGTCTTCTTCTTTGGGTATTCGACGATTATCGGGTGGTATGTCTATGGTGAGAAATGTCTTGAATATTTAAGTGGTGCGACGAAATTCAATCGCCTCTACCAAGTCATCTTTGCATTAGCAGCCTGTTATGGAGCAATCGCAAATTTAGAATTGTTGTGGCTGGTCGCTGATATTGCGAACGGTCTGATGATGATTCCGAATTTAATCGGGATGTTATTATTATCGAAAATCGTCATTGATCATACAAAAGAGTACGAAGCCGGTACGATTCGAAAAGTTGCTTAACAAGAAATAGAGAAAAATAGCCGTCCCCTTTTTAACGGGAGACGGCTATTAGTATGAGAAACAGTTAAGAGGATGTTGAACGTTTACGGCTGTATACAAGTAACGTCACTAAGAAGACGACGCTAAGGGTCACTAAGACGATTAACGAAGCTGTATTAAAGCCTAACACTTCAAGCAGCACGCTTGTCGCGACCGTTAAGTAAAAGATCCCTAAATACTTTTTGACGAACGGACTTTCAAAGTGTCCCAATTGTTTGGCGCCGATCGGTGCACCGAGTAAGGCGCCGATAATTAACATGACACCGACGAGCAAATCGACATCCGTACTCGCCACTGTATAATTGACGAGTCCAGATAGGACAATCAATAAGGCAGAGGCGATACTTGTCCCGACCGCTCGTTTCAGTTCATAACCGACGATTCCGACGAGTAGTGGCGTGATGATGAAGCCTCCGCTGACACCGAGTAGCGACGATACGAAACCAGCGAACAGACCGGTAAAGGCGAGAGCGACGTAACGATTACGCCATCCGTCTTGCGAACCGTTCGTCGACTTTGGACGAAGGAACTTATTCGCGAAATAGAGTAATAAAGCAATGTAAACAATCGAGATGACGAGGTGTGCCCCGTTGACTTCTTCGAGTCGAAGGACGAGGGGCGTTGCAATCGTCGAACCGATAATCCCGACACCACCGATGACGAGACTATCACGCCAAACAACGTTTTTTAGACGAAGATGAGAGAGTGTTCCGGAAACGGTTGAACCAAGTGTCAACATGAGGCTTGTCGCGATGGCGATACTCGGGGTAAATCCAAGAATCAACAAGAGGGGCGTCAAAATGATTCCGCCCCCGATTCCGAAGAAGCCAGAGATAATGCCAATAAAAAATCCAAGCGGTAAAAAATAATAAAATTCCATGCAGGTCCATCCCTTCACAATCCATAGTACGTTAAGTATCGCAAGGGCGGAGCGGAAAGTAAAAGGGAACGGCTCCTTCAAGGGGGTTGAAGGAGCCGTTAAGGGGATTATTCTGTTGATGGAGTGACAGATGCCGCTCCATCGATTCCGGTACAAAAATTACGTACGCTCAATGATACCGGTGACATTGAACGAGGGTGCAAGAGAGACGATGCTTGGACTTGCTGACGAGAGGAATACCCGTCTTAGGGAGTCGATGAATCGTAAATATAGATTCATTATAGGAATGAAGAAGTTGGAAAATCCATCCTATTTTATTGAGTCGAAACGTGAACATTATTCTAATATTGGTCTTACCAATTAAATGTAAGCGTTATCAATAATGTCTAATGTGTGAACAGTATTTTTATATAATTATAGCGAATGAAAATGATTCAAAAGACCTAGCCTTAATCGTAAGTCGATTTAGGCGTAGTTCAGGTATTGTTCTATCATGAACTAAAATAACATCTGATTCATAAAGAAGGGTGGCATAACCAAAAAAAGATGGAACATCACATGTAAGCGATCTTCCATCAGGATAGTGAAATAAAATAAACACTTGGGAAAGTCATGTGTTTTTGAGAAAATTGTTTATTTGTTCTTACCTTCAATTACATTTTCTAGTTCACGTAAGTTTTTCGTACGACGTGCGAGTGCCCGGCGTTTAATCCATTCTTCCATACCGCGACTGATTCCCCAAATCGCAAGTAGGATCAGGAAAAGGAACAGTAGACGAACAGGTCTTTCTAAAAAACTGGACCACTCTTTGCCGATCAAAGAAAACAAAATGACGACAATC
The DNA here is from genome assembly GCF_018618595.1 of Exiguobacterium sp. s133. Classification (NCBI taxonomy): domain Bacteria; kingdom Bacillati; phylum Bacillota; class Bacilli; order Caryophanales; genus Exiguobacterium; species Exiguobacterium sp. s133. The sequence goes on along the minus strand of NZ_JACSMK010000014.1, from coordinate 59,224 downwards.
AGGCGGCCGGCGCCAGCTGCAATTAAATACGTACGGAGTGATAACTGAATCATCGCCGAGATGGATGTAATGATAAAGGCCGGCATGAACGGGAGCGAAAAGAAAAAGCCGAGCGAAATCGGACTCATGTGACGAACGCGTTCAATCCAGTGTTGTGCTGCCTTATGATTTTCAAGCCACCGAGTGACTGGACGGCGAAATAAATAGCGGATACAAGCAAACACGACGAGTGAACCTAACATGCTGCCGACCCAAGATACGAGCACTCCCATCCAAAAACCATAGGTCGCCGCGTTCGCGGAGATGATCAGGACGAGTGGGAGGAATGGGAATAGTGATTCTAAGAAGGGTGCAATCAATCCAGTCGAAGCTCCACCCGGAAGATCTTGTAGAAATATAATCATGTGCTCGATCCATTGACGGATAGTTTGGAGCATTCGGAATCCTCCTTACAAAATAAACTGCTGATTTCTATTTTACCTCTTTCCGCATCAGAAAGGGAATTGAATTACGATGTAAGTGTCATGGATTTGTCGATTGTACAATTGAATCGGAGTTGGTATTATACTTAAATGGGTGCGTTTTGCAGGCGTTCCCAGCTAGCTATTAGCTATGACGCTTCGTTCGCCAACGTTCGTTTTACTGCAAAAAACTGACATGGGGGCCAATGAGGATTATGAAACCTTATCGCGTACTATTATTTTATAAGTATGTTCCGATTGAAAATGCGGAACAAGTAACAAAAGAGCACCTGGCATACTGCAAGGAACTCGGAATCAAAGGAAGAATCTTGATTGCACCAGAAGGTATCAACGGAACACTTTCTGGAACGGTCGAACAAACAGAACAGTACATGCAAGATTTACTAGCGGATCCGCGCTTTAGCGACATCGAATTTAAAATCGATGAAGTCGAAGAGCATACCTTCAAAAAAATCTTCGTGCGTTACAAAAAAGAGCTCGTCACATGGCGTTTTGAAGATGAGTTTAATGTCCCGAAAGAAAATGCAGCCTATCTTGAGCCTGCTGAGTGGAAAGAGATGATGCAAAATGAAGACGTCGTCATCTTAGACGTCCGAAACAACTACGAATACGATCTCGGTCATTTCAAAAATGCCGTCAAGGTCGACGTTGCGGCGTCACGTGAGTTTCCACAGTGGCTCGATGAAAATGAGCATTTGTTCGAAGGGAAAAAAGTCTTGACGTATTGTACGGGTGGCGTACGTTGTGAGAAGTTCACGGCTTATTTCCGTAAACGTCAAAACAGCGACGACATCTTCCATCTGAAAGGTGGCGTCGTCATGTACGGAAAAGATGAAGTTACGCGTGGAGAAGACTGGGAAGGGGAGCTGTACGTGTTCGATGAACGCGTTCAAGTACCTGTCAATGAAGTCAATCCGACTGTCGTATCCGAGTGTTACTACTGTGGTAAGGCAGAAACACGTTATGTTAATTGTGCGAACCCGGAATGTAATCGTCAGCATTTCTGCTGTGAAGAATGTGAACCGAAAGTAATGCGTTCATGTTCCGACGAATGCCGGGAACATCCGCGGAATCGTTATGAAAAAGAACTGACTGAAGAGCTCGTGAAATAAGATGAAAAAGGATGATGTGTGCTCGTTAGAGCGTACATCATCCTTTTTAGGTTGTACCACTGAAAAAGACGTGTCACGCAGATGATTCAAATGCGTTAACACTTAATTCTTATGAAAAGAGAAATCGGAGCACGTCCGGCATACGTTTCGCCCACGCTGTCTCATGGTGAATACCGTCTGCGATGACGGTGTATTGCATCTGCTCGACTTTTTGACGTACTGCCGCCGAGATGACATCATTCGTGTGCAAATAATCTTCTTCCGTCATCGGACCGCTGACTTCTTTTGTCCCGATATCCATGTAGCAACGGTGCGCGTCAGACAGTGGGAGACTTCGCTCGATGAACTCAAGTAAAGAAGAGAAGTTCGCCCATCCGGCTGTCGATAAGGCGGCGGCACGCGTGATGACTTCCGGATAAGCAAATAGGCCATATAAGGAAATCACGCCGCCCATCGAGCTGCCAATCATCGTTGTATCAGTCGGAATCGTCGCATAGTGCGAATCGATGTACGGTTTCAAGTCATAGATAATCCATTCCATATAAGCTTTCCCGTTTCCACCGATCGTCGTCCGGTGTGACGGATATGCGGTTCGCATCAATAACGCGTCATCCGTCCAAGGCGCATATTCATCGTACCGGTCCATCGGGTCATCCGGGCTATCGATGGCGACGATCATTGCCTGTAGACCGACTTCGTGGAGGGCGAGATGAACATCCCATCCTTTACCGAAGGAAGCACTCGCACCACTGAAGACATTTTGTCCGTCATGCATATAGATGACGGGTAATGCAACATCCGTCGCGACCTCAGGGGGACGATAAATCCGTAATGTCCGCCGTTGTTGATTCATCGGAAGCGATAACTCAATTTCAGTAATAGACATGTAAAACACAACCTTTCAAAGATTAGCGTAGTGGGCTGTACAATTTCGACCATTGTGTTTTCCGCCGACATACAGTGCGTGATCTGCCTGACGTAATGATTCTTCAAATGTGCGTTGGTAAGGATGTTCTACTGTATCGACGCCAAGACTGACGGTAATAGAGAGATGGTGATCGTCGACAATGAAGGGGCGATCGAGAACGGTGTGACGAATTTCTTCAGCAATGGAGATTGCTTGGTCTTGTAAGCAATCCGCAATCAAAACAACGAATTCCTCCCCCCCATAACGTGCCGCGAAGACGGAATCGTTGCGGTGGATGACGTATTTAATCCGTCTTCCGAGCTCACGTAAGACGAGATCTCCGACTTTATGTCCGTACGTATCATTGACGTATTTAAAGTGGTCGATATCAAATAGGATGATCGACAGCGGAAAGTGTTCGGAAGCAAACTGGCGTGCCCCCTCTTCATAAAAAGCACGGCTGTTCGGGAGATCGGTCAAGGCATCCGTCCGGCTTTCGGCATACAATTGAAAGTTTTCTTGGGAACGCTCGAGTACGCGGCAAAATGTCCGAAGCAGGCGATAAATTTCATCCGCTTTTGCTTCATCATAAGCATCAGCGATTTGATGAAATAAAACGATTGAGACATCGACTTCTCCACTTGTGATGGAAGGAATCGCGAGCATCGAATGCCGATCGACGGGAAGCGAGAGTTGGACATCATTTCCCCAGTCGAACCGAAGGCCATAGAGAATCGGAGTCCGCAGATCATTCGCTGATAACGTATGAAATAAAGGTAAGACATCAACTGTCTTTTTTGTCCGAATGTCATAGATGATTTGTTTTCGTTGCTGCTGAATAGAAAGCCAGCCGTCGGAGAAATCAATTAGATGAGGTAAATCAATCAGTAAGGATTCAATCGCTTCCCGTTCAAAGCGTGAAACGAGCAACCGTTCCTTCGCATCGTCGAACCGTTTAGCGTTGTGTGTAGCTTGTAAGGATGCGCCACGCTGTTGTAGGAGTTGCTTGAATAAGAATAAAATTAAAGTCGAGACAGTCGCAGCAACTAACGGGTTTTCATCATAAAACCAAATCCCGAGAAGCGCGCTTAAAATACTGATTCCGTAAACGAGTGTCTGAAGTCGGATGAGGCGGGTCCAGTCATACTTTAAGTTTAAGAAACGATTGACGAATCGACATTGAAGATAGGAAATAAGAAAGACACCCACCAGATAACCGATAAACGGGATAAGTGATTCGGTATAAGTAAAGCCCGGGCCGGTCGGACCTCCAAGTAGCAAGTAAACGGAGGCGGGAACTGAGATATAGACGATGTCGAATAAGACGTTGACGGGGTACAGGTAGATGAATCGTTTTATCCGAATTTCTTTTTTATGCGAAAATAATTGGAAAATCAGGACACCGAGTTGACTCAAAATGACGGCAATCAATAAACCGTAATTAAGAAAAATGAATAAAATAATACCTTCTTGAAATGTATAATAAATCCCACCACGGCGGATGTTATCGAATTGGAAGAGGAGGACTAAAATGAGAAGATAACTTGCATTTCCAAGCGATATCGCTGGGTTCATATGGACGGGAAAGGCAAGCGATGCAAGAAACAGCAAAACAACAGTAAGTGCTAAAGTGATCCAGCTCATACGTGCTACTTTTCGATAGTAAACCATAGCGGAATAGACCCCTCTCTGTGGCGATCCTTCTGTATCTATACCCGATTTGTGGAAATTATGATAAGTGATTTACAAAAAAATAAGGTTGAGAGAAATCGAGTCATTGCGTATAATGTGAAAGATATCAAATCGTCGATGACGAAGAAAGTAACGGTTTTATCTTGTCAGCCAGCGAATCAGGAAACGGTGGAAGCCTGAATGGACAAAGAAATCGTGAAACGCACTTCAGAGACGCTATCCGAATCGTAACGATCAGGCGTAGCCGGGGGAACCCCGTTATCCCCAATTAAGGTGGGTGTCGAAAACGACACCAAGAAGAGTGGTACCGCGGTCATTCCGTCTCTTTGCGAGTTGCGCAAAGGGCGTTTTTTATTGGAAAAAATAAACTGTTGGAGGTAATACAATGAGCTACAAACAACAATATGCTGAAGTTTTACAAGGAGTCATCGGAGACGCATTGACACTTGAACAAATTGAGCAACTGATTGAACAACCGAAACATGAAGACCACGGAGATCTCGCATTCCCTTGCTTCTTGTTGGCGAAAGCATTCCGCAAAGCACCCAACATGATTGCAGTAGATGTCGCTGAAAAAATCGATAATCCACTCTTTGCGAACGTTCAACCAGTCGGACCATATGTCAACGTCTTCTTGAACCGTGAGGTCGTCTCGCAAGAAATCGTCAATCGTGTCTTAAACGAAAAAGCGGACTACGGATCAAGTGAGTCGAATGGGAAGACGATTGTCACTGACTTCTCTTCACCAAACATCGCAAAACCGTTCTCGATGGGACATTTGCGTTCGACGGTCATTGGAAATGCGTTGAACCAAATTTCACGTAAAAAAGGATATGAGGTCGTTGGGATCAACCACTTAGGTGATTGGGGCACGCAGTTTGGTAAATTGATGGTGGCTTACAACATGTGGGGTAAAGAAGAAGATGTCCGGGCTGAGCCAATCAAAGAACTATTGAAACTCTATGTCCGGTTCCATGAAGAAGCAGAAAGTAAGCCGGAACTTGAAGATGAAGGTCGGGCCTGGTTCAAAAAACTCGAGCAAGGTGACGAACAGGCAACCGTTCTTTGGAAATGGTTCCGTGAAGTTTCACTCGTCGAATTCAGCCGTGTTTACGACATGCTTGGTGTACAGTTCGACAGCCTGAACGGAGAAGCCTTCTATAATGACAAAATGCAGCATGTCATTGACTTATTAGAAGAAAAAGAACTGCTCGTCGAGTCTGAAGGCGCGATGGTCGTTGATCTTGAAGCAGAAGGTATGCCACCTGCGCTAATCAAGAAAAAAGATGGCGCGACGCTTTACGCGACACGCGACTTGGCAGCTGCGGTCTATCGTCTCGAGACGTACCGTTTCGAACAAGCATTTTATGTTGTCGGCGGAGAACAAGCGCTCCATTTCAAACAGTTGTTTGCGGTTTTGAAAAAGCTTGGTTTTGATAATGTTGACGGCATGCACCATGTACCATTCGGTCTGATCATGAAAGATGGCAAAAAGATGTCGACGCGTAAAGGGCGGATCGTCTTGCTTGAGGAAGTCCTTCAAGATGCAATCAACGTCGCAAAACAAAATATCGCCGAGAAAAATCCGAACCTTGCGAATGCCGACCAAACAGCACAACAAGTCGGCGTCGGCGCAGTCATCTTCCACGACCTTAAAAACGAACGCATGAACAATATCGAGTTTGATCTCGAGCAGATGTTGAAATTCGAAGGGGAGACGGGTCCATACGTTCAGTACACAAATGCCCGTGCCAACTCGTTACTCCGTAAAGGCGGCTATGATGGTGCAGCCTTCGACGGAAGTGCTGACGATTATGCCTGGGGGGTCGTCTCGATGCTTAACCAATTCTCGGCAGTCATTGACCGGGCGTTCGTGCGTCGTGAACCATCCATCATCAGCCGTTATGTCCTTGATCTCGCACAAAGCTTTAACAAATATTATGGTCAAGTACGTGTCCTTGAAGAGGATGCGGCAAAACAATCTCGCCTTGCACTCGTGAAATCGGTTACGATTGTATTGACGGAAGGTCTACGCCTCCTCGGTGTCGGCGCTCCAGAAGAAATGTAATAAAATTAAATTAAAGATGGGGTTAGCATATGAATAAAGAAACAAACGAACGGTTGCAGCAGGCAGCAGAACGAATCAAGAACGAAGACATGAAAGAAGCGATTGCGTTCATCGCTGATTTTCACGGGAGAGTGGCAACATGGTTGCCTGGAGAGTCTGTCGACTTCATCTTTGATGTCGTGACAGCACCAGGTGCCGATCTAATCGCACCCGTTAGTGGAGATGCACTCGAAACGAAAGTGAACTTCGAATTTTTCATGGGTAAAAAACAAACGCGTAAAAAATTAGGTGAACTTTTAGCGCTTTGGAAAGCACCACGTTCGAAGGAAACACTCAGTGAAATCGATGCGATTGGTCTTAAAAAATGGTTGGCCCGGAATGAATTCCGGTCGGAAGACAAGCCATGGGACTATCTCAACCGTCTCCACGTCTTATTGTTCCTCGATTCGATGACAACCGTCATCGATGATCATCAATTGACGACGTTATACGAACAACTTGTCGGCAAAACACCGGTCCCGACAAGCTTCGTCCGTCGTCAAGGAGAAGTACGTCGTGTCGTCGATAAATTCGTCGAGAAACATGAATTAACGCAGGTCGATTTAGTGAAAGCTTCACTCGTCCGTTACCTGTAATCAGAAAAGACCCTCGGATGAAAGCATGGAGATGACTCCAGCTTTTAACCCGAGGGTCTTTTTATCATGCTTGGCGGTAGACGATGGATTCTTCCTGTGTGTCGTAGAGCAACCATTCTCGCTCGACGAGAACAGGACCGACATTGACAGCATACCGTTCTTGTTTGATGGAAATCGGAACGTCCAGTTGCGTCGACAACCGGCGTCCGTCGCGAAACAAACCACGTTGATGACTATGACCGAAAAACAATAGTCGTTGTTCGAATTGGGAGGTGTTCGGTATTAACGTATAACTCCACTCGAACTGATCACCGTGTAAAAACAGGACATCGTGACCCACTTGCTTTGTCCGGGGGACCGACCGGAGTCGGTCAAGCAGTCCGGATACGCCGGTTGGGACGATTGAAAAAATCCGTTCTTCTTGGTTCCCGAGTAATGTTTCGAAATCAAGTAGCGCAACATAGTCGAAATCAAGCGTCACGACATCAGAGATGGACTCAAAAGTATGACGACGCGCTCTCTTTTTGCCGATATGGCACTCATGGACGTCGCCGAGCGAAAAAATCGTCGCTTGTGGAGCACGTTTACGGATATCCTGTAGCACGGCGCGCGTATCTGAAAATGAACTATGCAAATCGGCAATCAGTGCATATTGCATCTAGCATCTCTCCCTTATAATAGGATTATACCCTGCCAGATGCATTGTCCATCCTCCGTTCGCTTAGTCCGTTTCGACCGTGATACCACGTTCTGCGAAAACAGTTTTTGCGACTTCAAGGGCATTTAAGACACGAGGGAAACCTGTATAGGGCACGAGGTGCATGATGGCTTCGACGATTTCATTTCCTGAGAGACCGGCTGTTAACCCCGTGTTGATGTGTAAGGCAAGTTGCGGTTCTGTTCCTTGTGTGACGAGCGTCGAGATTGTGACGAGTGCACGGTCACGGTTCCCGAGTCCGGTGCGACTATACACTTCACCGTAAGCAAAATCTGTAATCCATTCGCCGACGGCAGGTGCGATGTCTTTTAATGACTCTGAGATTTTATCATGTGTGGATTGAGCTGAATTCGCATCTGTGAACTCACTTAATTTTTTGAGACCGACTTCGTGACGTGTTTCATGCGTTGACATAGTAAATAACTTCCTTTCTGAAGTAACGATACATTCCATCATAACGAAAGAAAAATCATGCTACAAATACATGGTTTTTATACATATCATTCTTTTTGTGAATAAGAATCTTGGACGAAACGAATCCACTCCCGTGTGACATACGACTGATAACGTCCGGTCGGGACAGCGACACCTAATTGCCAGGGTACGCGAGTTTCTAACGGAACTGTTTTGACCCCGTTGACTTGAATCCGGTTTGCGAGCGAACGGGGGAGAAGTGTCACGGCATTTTCTTCTGCGACGAGCAGACAAAGGAAATCCCACTGCGAACTGACATGTGTAACAGTCGGTTCAAAACCAGCCGTTCGGCAGGCGTTTAAAACGACGTTATGGAGAGAGAAGGTTTCATTAAACAAAACGAACGGCATCTGTGAAACTTCTTCTAACGCGATGGAAGCGCGTGAAGCGAGCGGATGGTGTTCCGGTAAAAAAAGGTGCAGCTCTTCTTCCATAAAGGGGTAAACGGTTAAGTTTTCATCTGCAGGAAAGACGGTCGCAATTAAATCGACGTCACCCGCGACGACGGCTTTCTCTAAGGCGTGACCGCCGGCCTCGACGATGTCGATTGTTACCATCGGGTACTGTTCTGAAAATTGATGCAACAGACGGGGGAAAAAGAGTGAACCGATTAACGGAGGAAGGCCAATCCGGATGGTTCCTTTTGTTAAGTGCATTACGTCATAGAGATGAGAGGGGAGATCAGAAAGTTGACGTAAGATTTTTTCACCTTCAAGAAGGAGTGTTTCACCAGCGTCTGTCAAAACGATTTGCCGTTTACTGCGATCAAATAGTGCAATATCGAGTTCTTCTTCAAGACTGCGGACCATCTTACTTAAAGTCGGTTGCGTGACATGAAGATAATCGGCAGCACGCGTGAAACTTTTAAACCGGGCGACTTCAGTAAAATATTCGAGTTGTCGAAAATCCATCGTATTTCCTCCTATTCCTAATGGTTATACATAGCATAATAAGGATTCATTTTTATTATTGTTTTTGCAAGCGTACAGTAAAAGAAGTGAAACCGTAAAGAAGGAGTAGATGGAAATGAAACAACTTGAAGGAAAAGTAGCGTTAATTACTGGAGCAGCTAGTGGAATCGGTCTTGAAATCGCTGAAGAATTTGCGCAAGAAGGCGCTAAGGTCGTGATTGTCGACTTGCAGGAGCAGGCAGCGAAAAATGCAGCAGAAGCACTGACGGATAAAGGATTTGACGCTTTTGCGGTCGCGGGTGACGTAACGAGTGAAGCAGCGATTAAAACAAGTATCGAACAGACGATGGCACATTACGGAAAAATTGATATCGTCATCAATAACGCCGGCATGCAACACGTCTCACCCATCGAAGACTTCTCGACAGAGACGTTTGATTTGATGCAAAGTATCATGTTACGGGCACCATTTCTCTATACGAAATACGTGTTCCCGATTATGAAAAAACAAGAATTCGGACGGATTCTTAACATGTCATCCATTAATGGTTTGATTGGCTTCGCCGGGAAAGCTGCATACAACAGTGCGAAACATGGCGTGATTGGCTTAACGAAAGTAGCAGCACTTGAAGGTGCGACATCCGGTATTACGGTCAATGCGATTTGCCCGGGTTACGTCGATACACCACTCGTCCAAAAACAATTGTCTTCACTCGCTGAAACGCGGAACGTACCACTTGAGTCTGTCTTAGAAGAAGTCATCTACCCGCTCGTCCCACAACAGCGTTTGTTGCAAGTGAAAGAAATCGCAGATTATGCAATTTTCTTATCAAGTGATAAAGCAGCTGGCGTGACAGGTCAAGCCGTCGTCCTTGATGGTGGATATACAGCGCAATGAGCATAAGTAAATCCCTTCCTCCGACTTGGAGAAAGGGATTTTTGCTGCTTAACGGAAATTGATGAACTGAACGTCGACAGATAATGGTAACTCACGGACGATCTGCATGACTTGTTGCAAGTCATCACGCGATTTAGCCGTGACACGGATTTGGTCATCTTGAATTTGCGTTTTGACTTTTAATTTGGATTCTTTGACGGCATTGTTGATTTTTTTCGCATCATCACGGTCGATTCCGCTCTTTAGGATGACACGTTGACGGACTGTGTTCCCGGCTGCCTGTTCGACTTTTTCATACTGTAAGTTCTTTGTCGGGACTTCGCGTTTAATCAACTTCGTCGTCAAGACGTCTTTGACTTGATCGAGTTTAAAGTCGTCATCCGAGATGAGGATTAAATCCTCTTTCTCAAGTTTCATGTCACTCTTCGAACCTTTAAAATCAAAGCGGTTCGTAATTTCCTTCAGTGCGACTTGCATCCCGTTTTTGACTTCCTCGATGTTGATTTGTGACACGATATCAAATGAATTATCTTTTGCTGCCATATGGCATCTCCCCTTTCGTTCTATTCTCTATTTTAGAGAGGAACAGGGGAAGCGTCCACCACTTTGAAATTTTGTTATAATGAATACCATGAAATGAAAGGGGTGCATGGCTTTGAAACAAACAGCAGATATGTTGACGCTCACGCCAAAGGAGATGGATGAGCGTTATGCCTATAGAGGAATGGACTTGGGTGCGACTTTTGAAGAGACGACGATTCGTGTTCGATTGTGGGCACCGACGGCGGAACGTGTGGTCATCCGTCTGTACCGGACGCTGCGTGCAAGAAAAGTAGAGGAAGTCGAACTGTCAGCCGCTGAACGGGGGACATTCGTCGCAGAACTCGATCGTGCTGTGTATGAAGGTTATTTTTATACATTTCAAGCCATCGTCGACGGTCAGAAAGTCGAAGCGGTCGACCCTTATGCAAAAGCAGTCGGAACGAACGGAAAGCGTGGTGCATTAATCGATCCGTCCAACGTACAACCGGACCGTTGGATTGAGGAGCGACCGATGTTCCATTCGTCACAAGATGCTGTCATTTATGAGTTGCACGTTCGCGACGCGACAAGTCATCCGGCGAGTGGTGTGGTCGAACGAGGTACGTTCCGCGGATTGACGGAAGCAGGTACGCGGACGAAAAATGGTGGATTGACGGGACTCGACTACTTAGCTGATTTAGGTGTGACGCACGTCCAATTACTTCCTATCTATGATTTCGGTTCGGTCAACGAAGCAGCACCAAACGATCCGGATAATTACAATTGGGGATACGATCCGGTCAATTTCTTTGCACCGGAAGGTTCCTATTCATCAAACGCAGATGATCCGAAAGCACGCATCCGTGAGCTCAAAGAATTGGTCCAGGCACTGCATGACCGTGGAATCCGAGTCATCATGGATGTCGTCTTCAACCATACCTATGAAGCAGAAAAGGTTCCGCTTGGTCAGTTCGTTCCGGGTTACTTTTACCGTCAAGCGGCAGACGGAACGCTTTCGAATGGTAGTTTCTGTGGCAATGACACAGCTTCTGAGCGTTTCATGATGCGGAAATTCATCATCGATTGCGTGACGTACTGGGCAAAAGAGTATCATCTCGACGGATTCCGGTTCGACTTGATGGGACTCCACGATATCGAAACGATGAACCAAGTTCGTCATGCACTCGATCGAATCGACCCGTCGATTTTAATCATCGGTGAAGGCTGGGATCTTGATACACCGTTACCGCTCGACCAAAAAGCGAACTATTTCAATGCCCCGCAGATGCCGGGGATTGCACACTTTAATAACGGCTTGCGTGACGGGTTAAAAGGAGATGTCCAAACACCGGAGAACCGCGGCTTTATCAGTGGGGCGTTCGATCGGACGAATGAAGTCAAGCGCGGGATTGCCGGGAACGTTTCATCGCAAGGCTTTGCGGATGAGCCGAACCAAGTCGTCTCCTATGTCGAAGCGCATGACGACTTAACAGTTTGGGACAAGCTCTCTGTCTCACGCCCGGAGGATACGGATGAAGTACGACGTAAGCGTCAAATGCTTGCCAATGCGATCATTTTGACGGGACAAGGGATTCCGTTCCTCCACGCGGGTCAAGAGTTCTTCCGGACGAAGGATGGGATTCGTGATAGTTTCAATGCGGGAGAAGTCGTGAATCGGCTTGATTATGAACGGGCAGAGACATTCAGTTCTTCCGTTGAATATGTCAAAGGGTTGATAGCGATGCGTCGTCAATATCCGATGTTCCGCCTTGAAAATACAGCGATGATTCGCAAACATCTCCGCTTCCTAGAAGAAGGGGAAGGCATCATTGCATATGAGCTGAAGCGGACGTATGAAGGTTACGTCGAGCGGCAACGCGTCTATCATAATGCGACAGATGAAGACGTAACGATTGAATTGCCAAGTGGTGAGTTCGAAGTGCTTGTCGAAAACGGGGCAGTCAAAATTCATGCGCCTCGTCTGCACGAGGAACGGGAATTATTGATTCCGGCACTGACAACGACCGTAGTGGCCGAGCGAAAAGCAGACTATAAAAAGTATGCGGTCGCGGGTGGCGCGGCATTGACGATCATCGGTCTCTTATATGCAGCAAACAAACGTCGAAAAAAAGAGTAACCTAGTATGGCAGTCGCGTTGCGGCTGTCATCTTTTCGTATTAATTCTTTTTAGATAATCCAGTTTTAATTCATCTGATGCGGGAAAATAGATTAAGTAGTATTTAGAGGATTAGTTTTCTGAAAGGGAGCGTCAGCATGTTTGGATTTGATGATATCTGGAAATTTTTCTTATCGTTTTTTCTGTTATTACCGATTGTGACATTAATTCATGAAATGGGGCATTATTTCTTCGCACGATTGTTCGGAGGAAATATGGAAATCAATATTGGGTCAGGCAAGTCATTGGTACGTGTCGGACCGATTCGTTTGAATCGAATTTACTTTTGGGATGGCTGGTGCCAGTATGAGGCACTCCGGCATGAAAATAAATTTACGAACATCATGGTGTACTTGGGTGGTTCGTTAGCGAACGTTGCAGGTATTTTAATCGTCAACGGATTGATTTATGCCGGAGTGTTCGAAGCATCGATCTTTACGTATCAGTTCGCTTATTTCTCCTTCTACTTTGTTTTCTTTTCACTCTTTCCGATTGATCATCCGAATGGATATCCGAGTGATGGGAAAGCAATTGTCAATGTCTTTCGGTACGGCAAGTCGGAGTATAATCCGCAAGCGTAAAAAAAGAGGCCTAGCGCCTCTTTTTTTCGTACGGATTGGAGTGCTGCTTGTCAGAAGTGGAGCTCAGTTTGTCTCCTCATCACTTGATTCAGTTGCAGCATCCGCTTGTTCGCTCTCGAGTTCGACTAACTTTTGGATTAAGATGTGACGCGGCATATGCATCAATTGTTCGAGTGGTACATTCAGACGCTTCGCGAGCTCGACTGCCGTATCAGCAGAAAGTTGTAATGGTTTCATGAAAAATCCTCCTTTTGATGATTGGTTCTAGTATACAAGACATACAACGTGAGCGCATCGACAGTAGCTAGAAATCAAGAAGGTTGATACCGTAGGAGGTAGGAAGTGATGTATATGTATAAACCAGCGGCTGAGCTGTTGCTCCATGAATCGGTATCGTTATTTGAACGAGTAGGAGAGGAATTCGTCTTGTTTCGAGAGCAAGGAGGATTTACGAAATGCGATGCGGATTTAAAAATAGTTTGGGAAACAGCCTGTGCTTATGTTCCATTCACGTGGTACCTCGAACCGAATGGAAGTCGTGCGTTCATCGTCTTCGAAGAAACGATTGTCTTCGGATTACTTGATTTAAAGAATGGTCAGATAACATATATGAATCGCCCGGATATCTGGGCGGATGCTTGGTTTAGTAACCTGTATGAGTGGAGTGGCAATCAACTGTTCTTATACGCAGCGGAAACGGATATCGTCCGCTTTGATTTGATGACGGAAGCAGGAACTTTTTCAGACTATGACGAAGCCCCTTTATTAGGGCGCATCGTCGAGCGTGGATACAATGAACAGTTGACGTTCGAACGATTTATTGCGCCGGCGACAATCATCTCGTACGATCCCGATCAGACGCGATACGTCATTTGGGATGCGGTCAAGCAAGAAGAACAAGTCATCCCGTTCTCGGACTATGAAGAATATTCACTCGTCGATAGTCAGAAACAATTGTTTTCTGTCACGGATGCGACACGATTTTACCTCTATGAGGACAAACAATTAAAGTTTAAATTTGAAGGGTGTCAGTCGTCCGTATTGTTAAAAAGTCTGTTGCTTGACGAACAGGCAAGACGACTAGCAATCGTTTCGACGTCACCGAATTTCGGAAACACGTGGGTTCAAATTTTTCACAAGACGTAAACACATCCTTTGTCGGTCGTACGAAGGATGTTTTTGCTGTCTAAGTAGAAAAAAGGAGGAGTCGACAGATGGAACGTCTTGGTCAGAAGATTGTTCGTTTTCGAAAAAGCATCAGTCTCGTCTGGTTGATTGCACTGATTGTCCTTGGGTATTTCGCCCTTCAGTTACCCGATCAATTGAAAGGGAACGGCTTCACCCGTGATGGGGAATTTCAACAAGTGGAGCAGGTGTTAGAACAAGAATTTAAGCAAGACCCCCATCAAATCATCGTCTTGTTTGAAGGGGATGAACAAACGATTCGCAAAGAAATGACGCGGCATGTCACGTTGTTTCGTGACATCAAAGGAGTCGGACAGGTCGTTGGACCAACCGAAAATCCACAAGCGATTCGGGACGGCAAAGGATATCTTACGGTCGGGACACCGGACATCGAACGGACATGGGCAAAAGCCATCGAAAACAAGCTGGATGTTCCGAGTGATGTAACTGTCCGTCTAACTGGAGAACCACTGATCGTCGACGACTTGAACACGGCCTCGAAAAACGATTTGGTTCGTGCTGAATTGATTGGTGTTCCAGCGGCTTTACTTGTCTTACTTATCGTCTTCGGGACACCCTTGGCAGCTGTCTTACCGCTCATCATGGGACTCGTTACGTTCATCTTCGGTGCCGGGATTCTCTATTTTGTCGCGGGACAACAAGAGTTATCGATTTTCGTTCTAAACGCCGTCGCGATGATCTCACTCGCGCTCGGAATCGATTTTTCACTGCTTTACGTCAATCGTTTTCGAGAGGAACAGGGCAAAGGGTATTCGATTGCGCGGGCAGCAGAAGTCTCTGTCGCGACAGCCGGTCGTTCGATTTTATTTTCTGGGATTTGCGTCTTTGTCGGGCTCGCTGGTCTGTTAGTCATCGATGTCGACGTCTTTCAAGCGGTCGCAATCGGGACACTCGTCTCGGTACTGGGCGCGGTCATTAGTGCCATCACGTTACTCCCTGCTTTACTCGCACTGTTCGGTGCAGGATTAGAAAAAGGACGGATTTTTAAGTCGGGCTCGGATCGTGGTGAACGACGCTGGCGGAATCTGGCGCGCTTCGTCATGAAGCGTCCTGTGGCGATTACGGTATTTTCATTGATATTACTCGTCCCGTGCTTGATTCCATTGCGTGATCTTGAGTTGAACATTCCGCAAGCGAGTGCCCTGCCGGAAGATTATGCATCAAGGCTTGCTTTTGAGTCATGGGAAAAAACGTTTGGGGATGACGGGACCGACGCAGTCGTGTTAGTCGAGGGAGACTTTTCGTCTGAAGCAGGACTCAGTCGTCTCGAGGACGCGACACGACAGTTTCAAACAGATAGCGGTGTGAAAGAAGTAATTTCCGGCGCGACCTTAGCCGAGCAGAACGGACTCGATTTGCAGCAAGCCGTTCAAATCGAGCAGGCGAAACAACAGTTGACCCCTTGGATTGCATTTGACGCGGACGTCGCCCGGGTGAACGTCAATTTAGCCGGTGACCCCGGTGATCAAGCCTCGCAGGACTGGGTCAGGAAAGTCCGGGAAATGGGCTTTACGATTGGTGGTCCTGCCGCATTCAATCAAGAAATCTACGATGAGATTTATGACAAGATGCCGCTTGCGCTCAGTGTCGTGTTACTCGCGACGTTCTTGATTTTATTGATTGCGTTTCGCTCGATCTTAATTCCGATTAAAGCGATTTTGATGAACTTACTCAGTCTCGGTGCGACCTTCGGATTGCTCGTCATTTTATTTGAATCAGGACTCGTTTTTCCGGCAGAAACGATTGGCATTTTGACGCCGGTCTTTATCTTCTCGCTCGTATTCGGTCTATCGATGGACTATGAAGTATTCTTAGTTTCACGGATGGAAGAATATTATGACGAGACGGGTGACAATGACGTCGCGACGGAAATGGGGCTTGCGAAGACAAGTAAAATCATCACATCGGCTGCCTTGATCATGATCGTCGTCACGGGAGCGTTTGCCTTCACGGGTGTCAGCCCGATTAAGCAACTCGGTGTCGGGATTGCGCTCGCGATCTTCATCGATGCGACGATCGTTCGGATGCTGTTAGTTCCAGCCTTGATGAAGTTATTCGGACACTGGAACTGGTGGTGGCCGGGCGGTCGACGGAAACGTCAAACGAAGCTCCACTAAACAAGCGAGCAGATTGGCTAGGCACATCATTAGGCATTTTGAAAAGTCCGAGCGTATACTGACGATATTCAAGTTAAGATTTCAGAGGAGGATATGTTTCAATGGCTAATGAAAAGATGTTTGATACGTTTACACTTCCAAACGGAGTGACACTGAAAAACCGCGTCATGATGGCGCCGATGACAAACTATGCGGCAGAAGAGAATGGTGAAGTTTCGGAAGCGGAACTCGCTTATTATGCAGCACGTTCAGGTGGCGTCGGTGCAGTCATCACAGCTTGTGCCAACGTCACAGCGGATGGACAAGGTTTCCCGAATGAATTCGGCGCAGAGCGTGATGAACTCATTCCAAGCTTAAAACGTCTTGCAACAACGATCCAAGACAAAGGCGCAAAAGCCATTCTTCAAATTTTCCACGCAGGCCGGATGGCACCACCAGAACTCGTCGGCGGGCAGACGGTCAGCGCGAGTGCTGTAGCGCCAGAACGTGAAGGTGCCATGACACCACGTGCACTCGAAGCAGAAGAAGTCGAAGCCATCATCGAAGCATTCGGTCAAGCGACGCGTCGTGCGATGGAAGCTGGATTTGATGGTGTTGAAATTCATGGTGCAAATACGTACCTGATTCAACAATTCGTCTCACCACACTCAAACCGTCGTGATGACAAATGGGGGGGCAGCCTTGAAAAACGTTTGGCATTCCCACTTGCTGTCGTCGATGCAGTCGAAGCGGTCGCAAAACAAGACCCATCGTTCATCGTCGGATATCGCTTCTCACCAGAAGAAATCGAAAACCCGGGGATTACACTAGAAGACACAATGCAGCTCGTTGATGTGCTCGCTAAAAAAGACTTAGACTACCTGCACGTCTCCGTCATGAACTTCTTTGCTGGTTCGATTCGTGATGAAAACGAAACACGTTCACCAATCACACTCGTTCAAGAGCGTGTGGGACAACAAGTTCCAGTCATCGGTGTCGGATCACTCCACACACCAGAAGAAGTCGAACGTGCCTTGACAGAAGTGCCGCTCGTCGCACTCGGTCGTGAATTAATCATGGAACCGAACTGGGTCGAAAAAGTCGAAGCAGGAGACGTCGCGTCGATTCGGACAGAACTTGATCCAACAACACAAGCAGAACTCGTGATGCCGGATGCACTGTGGCAAGGAATTATTAGCCGTCCAGGCTGGTTCCCGATTAAACAAACAACAAACTAAACAACGCGCTTAAAAAAAGGAGGATTCGACGATGTAGTCGAGTCCTCCTTTTAGCATGCAGACGTTTTAAAGCGCGTTCCGTCGTGGATCGCTTCCAAAGCGAAAAGCAACCATGAGCGTCATCTTATTGTATCCGAACAAATCGCCTATCAAATAAGAATTAATAAGCGACTTGTCCCATTCGTACACCACAAAATTCGTGGAGGGTGACGGGATGGTCAAGATTTGTCCGGTCGAGCATATCGTTTAGCAACAATGCGCAAATGTAGGCATCTTCCTTTGCATCGTGGTGTTTAAACGATACACCTAAAAACTCGGCCATCGTGTTCAATTTATGATTCGGCAGCCACGGATAAAGTTTACGGGATAGCTTGACGGTGCAGCCATATCGAAATGCGGGGATTTGATACAAGTCATACTTTTGAATTGCTTTTTGCAGAGCACCCATGTCAAATGCTGCATTGTGTGCAACAATCAGTTCGGCACCGGCAATCAAATCATATAAGCCGTGTTGTTCCATCGCTTCCGGTAAAGCAGGTTCGTTCCAAACGTCACTCGGACGGATGCCATGGACCCGAATATTTCCGGCATCGAATTCTTCTTCTGGATTGATCAAGACTTGATTACTCGTAACGACCTGACCGTTCGCGAGGACAGACCAACCGAATGCACAAATACTGCGACTGTTTCGATTCGCTGTTTCAAAGTCGATGGCTAATGTATAGGGTTGTACCATAATCATCACTCCTTTTCTTAGAGCATACCGTATTCAGACTTAGAATGCATGTTCGTATTTCGGCCCAAGCATCTTTTTTCCTCAAGAAACCCGCTCACATGACATGTGAACGGGACGGCGATGATAATTATTTAGCTTGAACGGCTTCAGGTGCTGGGTCTGTATATTCTTGGGGCTTAAAGAGCATGACCCGGTCGCGATAAGCAAAGACACTCGCAGTCAGGACTGCCATCAAGTCAGCAATCGGAAAGGCGAACCAGACACCGCTGACGCCGAAGAACATCGGTAAAATCAACACGAGTGGAATCGTGTAAAGTGTTTGACGTGATAAAGAAAGGAAAAGCGCGACACGGGCTTTCGCGAGTGACTGATACATGCCGTTAATGATCATCTGAATCCCATAGACAAACGAGACGGCGAAAAGAATCCGCATCGCGGTCGAACCATCATCGAGCAGTGCGGTATCATTCGTGAACATTCCGACCCAGAAGCGTGGGAAGAGTTGAATCAATAACCAAAGTGTAATCGATAATGACAGACCGTACCGCATCGCAAGTTTGATGGCGAGCGACATGCGGTCGAATTGTTTCGAACCAAAGTTGTAGCCGACGATCGGCTGCATCCCTTGGACGATTCCCATGATCGGCATCCCGACGAGCGCCATGAATTTGTTGATGACGGCGAAGGTCGCAAGTTCCGTCGTCCCCCCGTATCGGACGAGCATATGGTTGACGGTGATGAACAAAACGGATTGGGAGACTTGCATGATGAAGGACGACGAACCGATTTGCGACATCCGGACAACGAGCTTTGGTTCAAAACGGAAGGCTTCACGGTCTAATAGGAGACTTGTCTTTTTCTGTTTCGTAAAGAAGAATCGGAAAATCAAGATGGAACCGACGATTTGAGCGACGACGGTCCCGAGTGCCGCTCCTTTAATGCCCCAATCGAATCCGAAGATGAACAAAGGGGTCAGAATCGTATTAATGGCGACAGTTGTCAACATGACACGCATTTGGTAGTTCGCGCGTCCTTCCGCCCGTAACATCGCACTTGATGCCATCGTCAACATGAAGAATGGGGAACCGAACAGCAAAACACGCAAGAAATCGATGCTGTATGGCATGATTTCATCGGTTGCCCCGAAGACACGCAACAATGGCTCGACGAAGATGAAGGCGGAGACGATGGCGAGCATACTGACGACGAACACGACCATCAAGACATTCGCATATGCGCGACTGGCTCCGATTAAATTTTTTTGACCGAGTCGTTGGGAGGCAATCGCGGCACCGCCGATTCCAAGTGAATTAGCAATCGCCATCAAAACGAGTTGGACGGGAAACGCGATTCCGACGGCAGCGACAGCAATCGTCCCAATTCCTTGGGCGACAAAAATCGTATCGACGATGTTATAGAGCGCAGTGACGAGCATACCAATCATCGCCGGGAGCGATAATCCAATCAATAATTTATTGATGGGTGCATCTCCCAGTTGGGCAGTATTCTTATTCATCGGTAGGAGAGCCTCCTTTAAGGTAAGTACGTTGACTTTTACTCAGACTAGTCGCTTGGGTCGGCAGATGCAAGAAATCACTCCAGGCAATGTGCAAAGAGGAACTGTTCTGTCCTTGTGACGAATCGGTATGAAAACAAAAACACTCCGACAAAAGTACAGTGACGGAGTGTTTGCGCGTTAAGAGGGTAACGGTAAATAGCCTTTTGAGTATTCGAAAGCGAGGAAGAGAATCGCTCCGAGTGCCAAATAGGCAACTAACGTAATCGCTTGTTGTTTTTTCGGCATCTGGTGGTACTCAACCGATTTTTCCGCTTCAAGCAACGGTTCGATGCGTTGGTCGAGTCGACGCAGCAAGGCATCGTAATCATTCGCCGAATCATATTGATAGCGTAAGAGTTCGTCAGCAGCTGGTTTTGCTTCTTCCGGACTTGCACTCCGCAGACTTTGCAAGTCATGGCGTAAAGTCCATGCAATCGGATCATAGCTCGATGTAGCGGAGACTGTAGTCTCACCTGAGTCGAGTTGATCGCTCTCAGCCGGTTCAGCGATTGGCTGTTGTTCCTGTTCCGCTTTTGCTTGTAAAACACGGTTGCGGGCTGCCCGGTACAACATCAGGACGGATTGATTGTCTTCGTATTGTTTCGCAAAACGGTACCGTTTCCAGACGGCACTGCCGCCGAGGAAAGCGATCAACAATAAGATGATGCTGAAATGGGTGAGACCGTAGGCAATCAGGGCAGCGAGTCCTGCAATCCAGACGACGATCGGCAGACCAGCTAAAATCCGTCCGCCATCGAGCGGACTGACCGGGAGTAAATTGAATAGATTGAGCAGGGCACCTAAGTGGAAGATAACGAGCCAAAAATCATTTCCTGTCACGGCATATCCAATCAAAAGCGGGATAAGGGAGAGCAGTCCGGCGAGCGGACCCCCGTAGGCTAAGATTGCTTCTTGTTTCGGCGTTCGGA
The DNA here is from genome assembly GCF_018618595.1 of Exiguobacterium sp. s133. Lineage (NCBI taxonomy): Bacteria > Bacillati > Bacillota > Bacilli > Caryophanales > Exiguobacterium > Exiguobacterium sp. s133. The sequence continues at coordinate 38,285 of NZ_JACSMK010000014.1, read as the reverse complement.
ATGTATCTTTGATCCCGATGACGGCCCCCATGAACGGAACGAAAATCGCTGGTCCCGTCTTAAAACCCAGGCGTTTTGCAGCAGCTAAATGTCCCATCTCATGAATGAACAATAGGTAAAGCAAACCAACACCAAACCAAACACCAAAAATTTGGGCATAAAAGAGAAGCGAAATACCGAACGAAATCAGCGTTCCTCCGAACTTCGAAAATTTTAAGAGTGCAAGGACGACCTTTCCTTTCGAGAGCAAAAATGCTCCGGCGACGGCAAGGCCTCCCCAACGTTTTTTATCCATCATGAATTCCTTCTTCCATAAATATGACGTTCTGTCTCTAGTGTACGCCAAATTAAGAAAAAAAGTTTCATTTGCCGCCGGTTCAGTCTGTTTCCCATATCAAATCGTTTTGAGGATCTTAGCAGGGTTTCCACCCACGACCGTATTCGCAGGGACATCTTTAACGACGACGCTCCCGGAAGCGATGACCGCATTATCGCCAATCGTCACACCGGGATTAATGACAGCTCGTCCGCCGATCCAGACGTTATCCCCGATGACGACGGGTTTGCCGAATTCATACCCACTATTTCGTTCGACAGGATCTAACGGATGCGTCGCTGTATAGATATGGATGCCCGGAGCAAGCATACAGTTGTCACCGATCGTAATCGGGCAAATGTCGAGCAGCACACAATCGTAATTAGCATAAAACCGGGCACCAAGCGTGATGTTGTAGCCATAATCACATTTAAAAGACGGTTCGATGTAAAAATCCGTTTGTTCCGTCCGGAAAAGTTGTTGCAGGAGAGATTTTCGGTCGGGCAGCTCTTCGATGCTCAGTTGGTTGAATTGATGACAAAGCATCTGCGCCCGTTTCCGGTCCGCCACGAGCTCCGCATCCCCGGCTAAGTACAACTGACCTTGAATCATCTTTTCTTTTTCTGTCACATGAATCATCTCCTAACGGTATGTATATCTTCATTAGACTAAATCGGACGGGGAGAAGCAACTGATACCAAAAAAAGCGGTTTTGATGTCGCCATCAAAACCGCTTTTTACTCTGGCATTCAATTAAGCAAGTTCAATTCCGCCTGTCACACCATAAATTTGTGCCGTGACATAACTGGCATCGTCAGACGCGAGGAAGACATAGACGCTCGAAAGTTCGACCGGTTGACCACTTCGTTTGAGTGGTGTTTCTTGTCCGAATTCCGGAATGTTTTCGCTCGGTTGACCACCCGAGATTTGAAGTGGTGTCCAAATTGGACCCGGTGCGACCGAATTAACGCGGATGCCTTTTGGCGCAATTTGTTTCGCGAGGCCGCGTGTGAATCCATTGATGGCAAATTTTGTTGAGGCGTAATCAAGTAAGTTCTCACTCGGATTGTATCCTTGAACAGAAGTTGTCGTGATGATCGAAGCGCCTTCTTTTAGAAGTGGGAGAGCGGCTTTAACGACCCAAAACAGCGAGAAGACATTAATTTCATATGTTTTCCGGAGTTGTTCTGTTGACAGATCCATGATGTCCTCGACAGCTTGTTGTTTTCCGGCGACGAGTGCAAGGATGTCGAGTCCGCCAAGTGAATCATGTGCCTCTTTGACAAGTTGCTGACAGAACGATTCGTCACTTAAATCACCTGCGAGTAAGTACGCTTTTTGACCAGCTGCTTCGACAAGTGCTTTTACTTCTTCTGCATCTTGTTGTTCTTCCGGGAGATAGTTCAGGAAGACATCTGCTCCTTCACGGGCATAAGCAATCGCAGCAGCACGTCCGATTCCTGAATCACCGCCTGTAATCAACGCTTTCTTACCTTTTAGTTTACCTGAACCTTTGTAGCTTTCTTCTCCACAATCCGGAAGGGGTTCCATTTTTGCCTGGACAGCCGGTGGCTCCTGATACTGTTTTGGGAAATCATCGTTGAAGTGTTGTGTAAGTGGATTTTTAGACTGTGACATGAACTGATTCCTCCTAGGTAGTGGTTTGATTTGCATAAGAAGTATGTTCCCTGTCATTTCACGTTTAAACGTCAACTTATTAACCAAGTGAAGTTTTTATTAGAGCGAAAAGGCTGCTCGATAAGGCTATAGCAACAAATAACTGAATGCGAACGAAGGGCGAATAAAAAAATCGGAGTCCACAGGTGTGAACTCCGATTTTTACTAAAGATAAGGTGGATGAGCGATCAGACGCGTTCTGCTGTCAGCTCTTTCATCCCTTGTAGAGCTGCTTGATTCAGTAAGTTCCACGGTTTGTTGTAGTGCGGTTGGAAGAAGAAGTCGACGAAGGCCAGTTCTTCAAGCGTCATTTCATTTTGAATCGCGACCGATAACGTATTCATCGCTTGCGTCAAATCGACCTTCGAAATAATTTGGGCACCGACGACGCGATGAGAGTTTTGTTCAAAAACAAGTTTGAGTTGGACGTCTTCTGCAGTCGGCATAAATTCAGGTCGATACGCATCTGTGACGGTTGTACTCATGACTTCTAGTCCAAAGAATGGAGCAGCATCTTCCGTGACGCCGGTCGACGCGATATTTAAGTCATATAACCGGAGACCGGACGTCCCTTGCGTCCCTTGGTAACGAATCGTCGGGGCAAGTAAGTTTTTCCCGACGAGCGTTCCCATACGGACGGCGTTCGTCGCGAGTGGAATATAGGCATGTGTCCGGGCCGGATTGTAGTAGACGGCACAGCTGTCACCGGCAGCAAAGATATTCGGATTACTCGTCCGCATATAGTCGTCGACGATGATGGCACCGTTCGGTAACATATCGATTTGTCCTTTTAAAAGCTCCGTACTCGGACGGAAACCGACACAAAGAATGACGAGATCGGTCTCGAACGTTCCTTTGTCCGTGACGACTTGTGTGACGTTTCCGTCTACGCCGGTAAAGCTTTGAACAGTCTGGTTCAACTCGAGCTGAATGCCGCGATCTGTCAATTCACTTTCAATGATATCCGTGAATGAACGATCGAGGTATTTATTTAAAATCCGGTCGGCACTGTCGATGAACGTCACTTCTTTTCCGTATGCTTCAAACGCTTCAACGAGTTCAGCACCGATGTAGCCGGCACCGACAACTGTAATCCGCCCGGCATCCGTTGCTTTTTTGATGATGGTTTGAGCATGGTGGTAGTTTTTACAAAGTTCGATTTGATTCAGTTCAATGCCCGGTAACATCGGAATGATTGGCCATGAACCTGTTGTCATGATTAATTTGTCGTACGTATCGTGAACGGTTTCACCCGTCAGAAGATTTTTCGCAAGAATCGTTTGGTTCGTACTATCGATTTCAAGGACATCATGTTTCAAGCGCATCGTTGCTCCGAGGTCAGCCAGCTCGTCAGGTGAAGAGTAGAAGAGTGACTCGGCATGCTCAACGACACCACCGACGTGAAGGGCAATCCCGCAAGAGAGAAATGAGACGTTATCGTTTCGTTCATAGACTGTGATTTCAAGGTTTTCGTTCGTTGCCGTAAGCTCTTTGACTGCTGCTGTTCCTGCATGTGTACAACCGATGACTGCTACTTTCATGAGTAAAGTCCCCTTTTTGTTTAATTGTGATATTAATCACATTCGATTTGATAACCTTAGTGTAATACTTCACAATGTCGGTTTCAAGTAGTTTGTTCATAATTGAGCATAGTTTTGTCTGAATTGTGAATTTGTGAACAAAGAGGTAATGACTTATAACGTTTTTGTTAAAAGTCCGTAAAAATGTTTTAGTTTCTGAAGTTCGGGTTATAATAAGATGGAGAACTAAATGAAAGGGTGGAAACCGATGGATACCGAGAGGACCGATCATCTATTTAGCTTACCTGATTTTTAGCATCGCTGGTCTTACGTAAACAAGACAGTAATGGTTAAAAAAATCAGGGAGAGCGAAAATAGATGAATACCCAAACGGCAACAATAAAACCTCTCCCATGGAAGATACGGGAGAGGACAATAAAACATGAAACGAATCGCAACCATCTTAGCAGGAACGTTACTTATGGCGTTCGGCTACTATACTTTGAATGAACAGTTTGGATTAGCAGAAGGCGGATTTATCGGGTTATCTTTATTAGGACGGTATTTCTTTGACATCAATCCATCGATTTCGATGATCGTGCTCGACATTCCATTCTTTATTGGAGCACTTTATTTTAAAGGAAAACGCTTTGTCAGTGAGGCACTTGTCTCAGCAGGTGCATTATCGCTCTTTTATGAGATGTGGCATCAGCTCGATTTGTTCCATTTCCCGGAACAGGCCTGGCCGGCAACGTTAATCGCCGCCATTGCGAGTGGGATCATCACGGGATACGGACTTGGTCTTGTGTTGAAGAGTGGTGCTGCGACCGGTGGTGACGACCTTTTATCAATGGGCCTTAGCAAAGTGACAGGTTTATCGATCGGGACGATTTTATTTAGTCTCGATGCAATTGTTCTTGTCATTTCACTCGTCTACTTGCCAGTCAGTTTGACGCTTTATACGTTACTTGCAGTTGCCATCGCGGGACGCGTCGTCTCAGTCATGACACGCGAACCGGTTACTGTACCAGTAGTTAGACCAGCGCCACAACTGAAATAAATAAAATCCTTCCTGACATCAGGAGGGATTTTGTTTTAGGATAAAAAGAGATAACGAGAAGGGGGCTACCCAATGATTAGACAAGCGACTGCGGAAGACGCCGATCAAATCGCACCATTGATTGAACAGGCGATTCATGAAATTGCCGAGACACTGACCGGAACGCAGGAGAAGGAATTGATTTTGGAACGGCTTGCGCTGTTTGTGACGCAAACGGGAAACCGGTTAAGTCACGAGAACATTCTCGTCAAGGAGCTCGATGGGCGCGTCGTCGGCATCGTCATCGCATATGCGGGAGTGGATGCAGCGCAGTTGGATGAACCGATTAAACGTCAGCTCCTCGCGTGGACAGGTCAAGAGATACAAATTGATCAAGAGACGGAAGGAAACGTCTTTTATCTCGATACATTGTCGGTCGATCCGGCATATGGCGGAAGAGGAATCGGGTCTGAGCTGTTGCAGGCAGCAGCGGACGAAGGGGAGAAGCGTGGATTACGCGCGTTTACGTTAAATGCCGATCAGACGAATGCTGGGGCGCAACGTCTCTATCGACGTCTTGGATTCGTCCCGGTCAAGACGATTGAAATCAGTGGCGGACAATTTGATTACATGGAGCGACCGTATGCAACTTGAATGATGAGTGAAGTACTTTGAATTCATTTCAAGATTCGTTGATACGCAGACAAGACTTCGCTTTCCGCGGGCGAAACGTGAGCCTCCGCGTCGCCTGCGCGACTTACGGGGTCTCACCTGTTCCGCTTTTCCCGCAGGAGTCTTCGTCTTGTCTGCTTCTCAACGACGTTTTGTTAAGCTGTTAAAATCCATCCATCAAGAATCTGAAATCAAAAAATCACTCGCTTCACGCGACTCCTACAGGAAAAAGCGCAAGACGACTTGCGCTGTCAGAGACAAACAAGACCCGATTTTCTGCCTCATGGAGGCAGGAAAACTGGCTTGTGTCTCGCCTGAGGAAAGCGCGTGGAAAAGAGTGATTTTTTACGTTTACTTCAACTAATAGGTTAAGAAGCAATCATTTTCTAATCATCTGAAAAAAATAATGAAAAAAGAATTTTTATCTCGGAGCTTCTTCATTCAAGTTTAACCGGTACAACCGCGCCTCCGCATCCTCCGGTTCAAACCGGGGGTCACTCGTGAAGCAGAAAACCTCCGTCACTTCAATCGATACATCTGCCACCCGCAACTGTTTGAGTAATCGTCCGGTCAGGTAAACTTCCGCTGATTTAGGCTCCGCCCGCCATTTGCTGACAGATCCAATCGGAACGATCGTAGCGTCAGGACGTGCCATCAAAAACTGGCGGTCTTCTTCATCCGTAAAGATGGTCGCTGACGCCGGTAAACCGGTAATGGCATCCGCCAACTGGATAGTTGCCGGTTCAATTGTCGCTTGGCGGTACAAGGCGATACTTCCCATCACCAATTGAATACATAAAAATGGGACGAGCCAACGCACTGACAGATGGCGAACAAGCAGGAAGACGAGCAGTAAGACGAGAGGTAAAACATGGCGTGGTTTATCAATGTTTTGGGCCAACCAGACCCAAAGGAAATAACCAGTACCGGTGACGCTCCACCAAAGAGGAAGCGGACGGATTCGTTGGCAGAATAAGAATAGCCCTGAAGCAAGACCGAGCCAACTTGTAAATCCTAAACCATGCCAAACGATTTGTTTGAGTGTCAATCCAAGTCGTTCAATCAACGAGGCTTCGTCCGTTTGTGCCGTACCGCCCCAGTCCGAAAAGTGACCCGTCACGAAACTGAGTGACAATTGAGCGAAGGACGCGGGTCCCCCGACCGAGAAGGCGACCGGTAACAGCCAGGCAAGTTGTGCCAGGAGTAACGTCGCCAGTTCGGACAGGAGTTGCCAGTAGTCTTTTCGGGTTTGCCAAAGTAAAAAGAGTAACACGATTCCGAACGGCGCATAGGATAATCGTGTTGCCATCAACAGTCCGAATAAGAGGTACGGCAAAAGACGGAAATGACCGTGCCGAGCACGTTCGACACTCCACATGAACCAACAGAGGACACCAAGTGCAAGACCATCCGACATCCCGGTCGCAGAGATGACGACGAGTGAAGCAACCGAGATGACAGTGAAAGCAGCTAGTAAACGTGCCGTATCAAACGACTGACGTTTTAACAGCAAATATAACGGAATCAGTCCGCTCGTGAAGCCAAGCGTCGAGACGATGCCAAGCGCACGGACGGGTTCAAGCCCGAGTCGTGTGAGACCTGTCGCGAGTAAGATGAAAAACGGGTACCCCGGAAAATGTGGCTGCAAATTCGCCAAATCATACTGTCCAACCGCTAACGTAAAGTTGGCGATGTCGTAGCTTGCGACAAACGGGCTGACCAGATAAAGATGAACACCCAGCAATAGTGAGATGGCGAAACAGAGCGTGAAAAAAAGCGATCGTCCAAGTAGACGATCGCTCCGAACGGTCAAGAAACCTCCTGAAGTTTTTTGGCTGCTTTTGGTGTTCGATTTTGACGCATCAGCATGAAACCGGCAAACGCGAAGTAGCCCCACCAGGCGATCACTTGCTCAAGTGATGGATTATGGCTGTAGCCGAACATCGCACCCATAAACGTACCGATTTGTCCGCTGATTAATGTCGGATTGCCTGTATCGCGCAAATATTGAATTTGGTCGATGTAGTGTTCCGGCATAAACCCGACGATGTTATACAAGGCTGCCGGTGTTCCATCGGCATTCGTCAACAGGCTTCCGAGCAGTCCAAGATCTTGGAAACGTCCAATCGTTTGGACGAGCATGCCGGCAGCAATGAACAGAATCAGGATGCCTGTCACTTGGAAGAAACGTTTGACTGGAATCTTCATCGTTCCGGAAACGAACAGGTAACCGAAAATGAGTGCGAGCAAGAGACCAGACACGGCACCATAACTCGTCAAGACTTTCTCGATTTCACCGCCGGAAATGGCAGCGAAGAAGAAAACCGTCTCGATGCCTTCTCGGACGATGACGAGGAACGAATGGATGATCATCGTGATGGCACTGCCTGTCGAGACCGCCGCCGCGACTTTTGCTTGCGAGGCCTGTTGGTTTTCTTTCGCCTCTTTCCCCATCCAGAGCACCATGTGTGTCAGTAAGATGACGGAGATCATCATAATACCAAGACGCAAGTACGTGTCGCTGCCGAAGCTTGCGAAACTCGTAAAGACGACTTGGAATAAAAAGGCGACACCGAGGCTCGCGAGCAGCGCAAGTCCGACTCCGGCATAGACCCATTTTTTATATTGCGGTGCGTTGAGTCGATCGAGATAGCCGAGAATCAAACCGACGATCAAGACAGCTTCGAGACATTCACGAAGCGTAATTAAAAACGCTTGAAAATCCATCGTCCTTCCTCCCTAATCAGTGATGTTGACGTTTCTTTTTTCGTTGACCGATGATGACGATGACGATTAGAACGATGACAAGACCAATCGCAATCGTTTTCCAAATCTCATCTGTTCCGAAGGATTGTCCGAAAATCGAATCCTCTTCTTCAAATAAACCGGTTTTTTCTTCTCCGGGTAAAACGAATAGTGGTGTAATTGTATCTTCGATTAATGCAATGTTTTGATCAAATGTTTCTTTATCACTCGCTTTTTTCCCGACTCCGAACAGTCCGGGGTTCCCGAGCGCAGTAAGTGCATCGTCAAACGCAGTATACAATGCATCGGACGTTTTTGCATCTGTGCTTTCTTTGACATAAGGAGCAAGTACATCATATGTGCCGCGTGCTTTCGCAAGTAACAGCTTCGCCTGTCCGAAGTCTTCGAACTGCTCATCCGCAAAATGAAGACGACGTTCGATGTTTTGACGTAAGGCAACGCGATACGCCTGTTTGGCATTCTCTGCGTCTTCTTCCGCTAACGCAGCATCAATTTTTTCCTTCGCTTCAGGGAAGTAAAGTTTAAATTCTTTATCATACGCGTCAATCGTTTCCTTCGCAAGTGCATAATCTTTTTGATCGAGCTGTTCCTCAAATTGTTTATAAGCTTCCGCAAAAGCTTCTTTGCCCGGGTCACCATAGCTGTAAGCAAACGCCGATAAAGGAGTCGCGAGGAGACAGAAGAAAACAACGACCGGAAGGACTAAACGTTTTATCATCCGAGATGCTCCTTTCGTTCAAAACGTTCTTCAATCGGTAGTGCAACGATTGGTCGACGCCACTCTTTGTAAATGGCAGGGACCACACGTTGAATATAGTTCAAGCGGATAAAAGATTTTCCTGATTCACGTACCCGGTAACGAATCGGTACTTCTTTCAGACGGAATCCTTTACGGACGAGGTTCAACGTCAAGACTTGCGCGTAGTTGTAATCGTGGATGATTTCCGCGTGTTTGCAAGCAGCGCGTGAGAAAGCACGCATCCCGCTTTGTCCGTCATGAATTTTTCGTTTCAGTAAAACACATTGAAGCCACGTAAAGACGTGATTCCCAATATAGCGATAGAGGCGCATTCCGTCAATCGTCCCGAGGAATCGTGATCCGAAGACATAATCCGCATCGTTCGCTAAGATCGGTCGAACGACGTCCGGAATTTGATCGGCCGGGTACTCGTTGTCCGCATCAATCATCACGGCGACGGTCGCATCATGGTCATAAGCGCGATACAATCCTTCGCGGACCGCAGCGCCAAGACCACGATTTTGTTCGAACCGGTAGACTTGAGCACCGTTCAGGGTTGCGACGGTCGATGTAGCATCGGTCGATCCATCATCGATGACAATCGTTTCGACGGGGATTCCGTTAATCTCATCCGGGATTCGTTTTAAGACGAGTGGGAGAGAGGTTTCTTCATTGTGAGCCGGAAGGAAGACGACGATTTTCTTCATGAGCGTTCCTCCTTAAAAGCTTCCGTCAACAATACGCCACGACTGTCGTGCGGGATATCGGCACCAAGCAACTTCGTAATCGTTGGTCCAAGCGACAGGATATGCCGGTGTGTATCGACCTTGCGACCAGCATGAATGTGTTTGCCATACATCCAAAATGGGACGAAACGTTCTCCTTCGTCGAGGTGACCATGCCCGCCGATCCCGTCGGCTTGACCATGATCGGCCATGACGATCAGTGTCGCATCGTCTAACTTACCGAGACGATCGAGCTCTTCACAAAACTCTGCGAGTAGCGCATCGGCTTCCTCGATTTTTTGAATATATTCCGAGTAGAGCGTCCCGCGACTATGACCGGTTTGATCCGTTCCGATTAATTGGATTGCAAGCAAATCCGGATCTTCTTCGTGAACGATTTGCTTGGCCCGTTCGATGATGTTGCGGTCGGCGACATCATTATGCATGACGGCTGTCACGGTACTGACGTCGGTCGAACCGAACGCATCGACGAGGTGGGCAATCCCGAGAATCTTGCCGGATTTATTGACGGCACGCAACCGGTCGAAGACGGTATCCGTTTTGACACCGGTCGTATTCCAAACCATGTTGGAATGAATTCCGTGATCTTCCGGACGTGCTCCCGTGAACATCGAGCTGAAGCAGACGACTGTCCGGGCCGGGTAGACGGTTTCCATATTCGTATATTCCGTTCCTTCTTGACGCAATCGCTCGAGAAACGGAGTGTTCGCAGCCATGTATCGGTCTTTTCGCATCCCGTCGACAATCAAGACGTAGACTTTGTCTGAAGTCGGCAAGCTGACGTCTTTTGTCGGCTCAGTCGGAAGTTTCGGTTTCCAGTCGAAGAGATAATGGTGGAGAATCCAAGCAAATAGTAACAATCCGGCAGGGAACAAGACGTACGACCAGTCAAAGGTCGGATTGATTGACGCTGTTTGCCAGTAGGCAAGTAAGAGTGCGACTTTCGGTAGTTGTTCTTGCGCGTTACCACTCGTCGAGTCACTGTTCTTGAGGACGAGTTTCCAAAAACGCGTGAAGTTGAGCCAGTCCGTTCCAATCCGTAAATGGTAATAAATCGTTCCCCAGAAGAAAATCGTGAAGAAGAAATAAAGACCTGCTCCGTAAGCGAATAGGGGCAGGAGCCGTGTATCCGTTCCTTCAAGGAATAACCAGACGATGACGGGCATCCATAAATAATTACGAAGGAACAGCGGGAAATCAAATTTCCAGTACAGTACGAATAAAGGCAACGTCACTAAAAATCCGAAGCCGGCACCGCTCAGTGTCTGTTGGAACAAAAGGCAGTAGCTGAGGAAGACACCGATTGTAAAAATCGGGGTGAATGGTTTTCCTTCATTCAACAGATTCCACATACGGGCTGCGACTTTTTCAAAACGTGAAGCACTTTTCATGAAGATCCTCCTTTCTGTTGATTCTTGAATTGGCGAAACAGTAATGTGACACTACGGTGATGTCTGACCAAAAAATACAAAGGTGCGATGAAGGCGAACGCATATTTGAACGTGTGCGTCATCAAGGCAAGTTCATAAGGATGGTCGACGCCTGCCGTCTGTAGAACCGTTCCCATGGCGAGCTCATACGCGCCGAGACCACCGGGGGTGAATTGAGCAATTCCGGACAAGACACCGGCACTCATCGCGATTAAGACGAGGGGGAAGGGAAGGACAGCGTTCACGCCTAAGAATAAGCAGTAAACGGCGCCCGCTTCCAAACACCAAGCGAGTGTGCCATACCCGATTAATGCGTACATCGTCCGTAAAAAAGGGCGGACGACGACTAAGGCGAGTACACCGAGCACAATCGCGATACCTGCAGGAAGAGCTGTTTTCGTCGCGAGCAAGCCGAGCGAGACGAAGAGTCCGAGGACGACCAAATCAATGCCGCGCTGTGCGACAAGGATTGCCGTTGTCCGTTTTAAGGGACTAGCGATGGCACGTGCCGTCAGCAGGCGAACACCTTCGCCGAGTTTGACCGGTGACAAGTGATTGACGGCAAGGCCGAGATAGAGGCTCGTCAAATAGATTGGCAAGGGTGCCTGCCGCTGATCAGCCACGCGCCAGGCGACAGCGCGGACATAAAAAGCACCTGCATACAACAAGCTTGCGAGTAGCGTCCAGTAAGAGCGTGAAAGGGTGCGCAAGTAATCATAGAGGACAGGTAACTCGAGCACGAACCGAATTAATAAAAAAACAACCGCAAGCGTCAAGAGGACGCTTGCGGTTGTACGGATTACATGCGCCCGAGATGCCATGTAATCATCCGCTCGAGTCCTTCATTCAAGGTAACGGAGGGCGTGTAGTCGAATGCTTGTCGTGCAGCTTCCGTATTACTCCATGTCATCGAGACATCTCCTTCTCTTTGCTCGGTGAACGTTACCGGAACACCGTATCGCTCACTGAGGGACCTGGCAATCGTTCGGACCGACTCCGGTCGATTCGCCCCTAAATTATAAGTCCCGATTGCGCGCGCTTGAAGTGCTTGTTCCATCCCGCGTGTAATGTCATCGATGTACGTGAAGTCGCGTACCGGGTCACCGAACACGACAAGTTCTTGACCACGAAGCGCTTGTTCGATGAAGCGGTAAAGCGCCATATCCGGGCGTCCGGATGGTCCGTAGACCGTAAAGAAGCGGAAGATCGTAACCTGTAATCCATACAGGTTTTGATAGGCATTACAGAACGTCTCGGCACTATACTTCGCCGCGGCGTATGGACTGACGACTTGACCGGTTGCCTGCTGTTCGCTCAACGCACCTGTCTGCTCCCCGTAAACCGAAGAAGAAGAGGCAAACAAGACTTGCTGAATCTGATGTTGTTTTGCCGCTTCGAGGACGGTCACCGTCATATCGATATCTTCTTTGATGTAGCGATGCGGCTCACGTAAAGATCCGGGAACGCCAGGTAAAGCAGCAAGATGGAACAGGGCATCGAATTGACCGGATGAACACCAGGCATCGAGTCCGACGTGGACATCTGCTTCACAGATGTTTACGCCAAGTCGTGTCAGCTCCGCTGCCCGTTCGCGTTTCAAGTCGCTTGCATAATAATCGGTGAAGGCATCGATGATCGATACGGTATGACCACTAGTACGCAAACGAGTTGCAAGTGCAGCACCGATGAAGCCAGCGCCACCCGTAATTCCGATGTTCAAAGGAAGTTCCTCCAATCGTCTTGCTTAGTTGAACGTATCGAGCGCATCGACGATTTTTTTGCTCACCGTTTCCGCTTCTGCGTCATTTTTTTCGATGAGATCGTACCATGTGTTAGCGTCAGCAAGAACAGCGTCTGCCTCTTCTTTACCGAGACGATTTTCGAGGGTCGGCTTCATCGCGATGACGAACATGTTTGCTTCCATCGCTTCGACACGTGCTGTATCGACATCTTTCGCTTCGAGTGCTTCCATTGCTTCTTCATGATAACCGACGACTTTCTTCGTCAATGCTTTGGCGAAGAGACCTTCGATCTCTTCATAAGAGACGTCTGCTGGTTTTGTTTTTGAGAAGTCGTATTGTTCTTTTAGTTTTGCGACGGCGGCTTCATCGCCACCGGCAAGTGATTCCTCGATTGCGAGTAAGAATCCGTAGCCTTCTGCTTGTTCCATTTGTAACTCTTGTTCGTCGGCACCGGATTTAGCGCCATCCTCGATTTTTTGTGCATAACCGAGTGCTGCGAGATAGAATGAACGGTAAATCGACTTATCCGTCAACTGTTTTGCGACTTTAAAGTCAGCGACGTTTTCAGCCGAGATGGCGTCTTCTTGTGCTGCGAGACCGGACGTGATCGCTTGTGCGATGGCTTCTTCGTTTTTGAAGTCATAACTCGCATCGCGCTTTTCGGCTGTCGGGATGAAGACAGTTTCCGCCATGTTTTTGATATTTACTAACGTCGCCATGGCGTCATCCGTTTTTCCGGCCACGACTGCTTCTTCTGCTGTTGCTTGCATTGATTTTTGGAGTTTATAGAAGTAAGACTGAAGTCCTTTATCGACAAGCTGACGGGCAATGTTCTCATCCAAATCCTTTGATTCGACGCCTGCGAGGGCAGAAGTGACGACTTGTTCGATTTCAGGAGCGGCAGTTGCGACGCCACCTTTTAACTTCGATTCATAACTCGTCTGGACCATCTTCCAGTCGATGGCTTGTCCTTCTTTCGCTTTATCGAGTTCTGTCTTGATTGAGCTGAAGATTGTCAATTCATCCGTTAATGTCGTTGCGGCGATTCCGGCATTCGTATTTTTATCAGACGTTTGCTCCGTTTTGTCTTCTTTTGGAGCTGTCGTTGTTTCTTTTTCATCCGTTCCGCAAGCTGCGAGTAATCCGGCTACCATAAAGAGTGACGCTACTTTAAATCGTTTTTTCATCTGTCTCATTCCCCCAGGAAAAATAAAATTATCTACAAAATGATGTCGTTTTCACAATTCTCACTATAACGAGAATAATTCTCATTGTCAATTGAACTTAAAACAAAAAAAGGCTCCAGAGAAATCTCCGGAGCCATTTTTTAAAAATATAAATTATTGAATTTGGTCATACAATTTCGTTAAATACGCGTACACTTCGTCAGAAGCTTGGAACATCATGACCGAGTGGCCGAAGATGGCAGCCGGGTTGAAGCCGTGATCTAAGTCGATTGTTGAAGCAATCGTTACGTCGCGATCGCTATCGAGGACGACGCGGAAGTACTTGAACTCTTGGTTGAAGTCATTGATTGCGTTTAAGATAGGAAGATCTTCGACACCGTCTGGAACGTGCGTAACGGTACGAGCGAATAACTCAACGTCCGTCGTCGTTTTACTGAAGACGATCATCATCATCGGCTCAGCGCCAGCTGGTGTTTTTTCTTGTGTCATAAAGAAGACGTGTGTTTCATTTTCACGTGCTTCCATTGGAATGCCTTTTTCGACTAAGAACGCTTGGAATGCTTCCAAGTGTTGTTGTTGAACTTCCGTTACCCCGTTTTCGTTTGTTCCTTCTTGATTACGTTCTGGGTGAAGCGGTGTGACCTTGTTGTCCTCATTCGTTTCGTTCGAGTTACGGTCCTGGTCCATTTTAAATCCCCCTTATAGATACTGTAATCTCAGTTTCAAGCATTTTAAGAGGAATTGCAACTAATGTCCGTTATCATTTAAAGAAGAAACAGTTTGAAAATAAGACAAGTATGTGAAATGTAGAGCAAACTACTTGAAACCACATACCTTAATGGGTATATTGTAAAGCATAGAAAGTACGATTCGATTTAGGAGGAAAACAGACATGAAAACAATCATTGTTGGTGGAGTAGCAGGTGGAGCGACCGCTGCAGCACGATTACGCCGGTTGGATGAAACGGCGGAAATCATTTTGTTAGAACGTGGAAAAGAGATTTCGTTCGCGAACTGTGGATTACCGTACTATATCGGGGATGTCATCAAAGACCGGAACAAGCTACTCGTCCAAACACCTGAGGGGATGCATGCCCGGTTTAACTTGGATGTTCGGAATCTGTCGGAAGCGATTCAAATCAATCGTGAACAAAAAACGGTCACAATCCGTAAAGTCGATACAGGTGAAGAATATGAGGAGTCATATGACAACTTAATTCTTTCACCAGGAGCAAAACCGATGCGTCCATCAATTCCTGGTATCGAAGAAGCGACGAACATCTTTACGTTACGTAACATTCCGGATACGGACCGGATGCGTCAATATGTCGATGAGAACCGTCCCGCACGTGCCGTCGTCATCGGTGGGGGGTTCATTGGACTCGAAATGGCAGAAAACTTGGTCGAACGTGGTGCGAAAGTCACATTGGTTGAAATGATGGATCAAGTCATGGCACCGGTCGATCCGGAAATGGCAGCCATCGTCCATGAACATCTACGCGCAAAAGGGGTCGAGTTGATTTTATCGGATGGTGTCGCCCGCTTTGAAGAGGCAGGGAGACGTGTTGTCTTGACGAGCGGCAAGACGATTGAAACGGAAATGAACATCTTGTCGATTGGTGTCATGCCGGAAAGTAACCTTGCGGCGGAAGCAAAACTTGAGTTAGGAATCAAGAATACAATCAAAGTCGATGACACGTTACGGACATCTGATCCATCGATCTTTGCGATTGGTGACGCCATCGAAGTGAAAGATTACGTGACAGGAGAGGCGATGCATGTTCCACTCGCGTGGCCGGCGAATCGTCAAGGGCGTCTCGTTGCAGACATCATCGCCGGACGCGACGTCAAATATACAGGTGCGCTCGGTACAGCCGTCGCAAAAGTATTCGATATGACGGTCGCTTCGACCGGAAATAACGAAAAACGGTTGAAACAGTCTGGTCGCCGCTATGAAGCGGTTCATCTCCATCCGGGTTCGCACGCCGGTTATTATCCGGGTGCCAGTCCAATCTCAATGAAACTCTTGTTTGATCCGATTGACGGAACGATTTACGGCGCGCAAGCGATTGGGATGACGGGTGTCGAAAAACGGATTGATGTCTTAGCGACGGCAATCAAAGGCGGCTTGACGGTCCTCGACTTGCCAGACCTTGAATTATCATACGCACCACCGTATAGCTCGGCGAAAGATCCCGTCAACATGGCAGGATACATCGCTTCGAATATCGTGTTAGGGGACAGCGAAAACGTCCATTGGCATGAAATTGATCAAATCGTCGCAGCCGGCGGATTGTTACTCGATGTCCGTGAACCGTCTGAAAATGAACTCGGTTCGATTCCGGGCTCGGTCAATATCTCATTACCGACGCTTCGCACGTCCCTCGACGAGCTACCGAAGGATCAGCCGATCTACGTGACATGCCAAGTCGGATTACGGGGATATGTCGCAAGTCAGCTCCTCAAACAAAACGGCTTTGAGGTGAAGAACTTGAGCGGCGGATATAAAACATGGGCGACGGTCAATCGCGATCAAGAAGCGCGAAACCAAGCACGGGAGGAAACAGCAGTGACGACGATTAAAAGTGAGCCGAAACAAGCCGTGAAAGCAGAGCAAATCACGCTGCTCGATACATGTGGATTACAGTGCCCGGGACCAATCGTTGAATTAAAAACAAAGATTGATCAACTGCAGGACGGAGACCAAGTCTTCATTAAAGCATCGGATCCTGGTTTCTTACCGGACGTCCAGGCATGGGCAACAAAGCTCGGACATACCGTCCATACGGCAGAAATGAATCAGGGAATTGTCGAAGTTTTACTTGAAAAAGGGCAAGGACAAACGGAGCAACACGTGACAACGGCACCTGTCGCAAAAGCAGATGACGCGACGATGGTCGTCTTCAGTGGTGATCTTGATAAAGCACTTGCGTCATTCGTCATCGCACAAGGTGCACAAGCGATGGGCAAACAAGTCACGATGTTCTTCACGTTCTGGGGACTGAATGTCATTCGTAAGCCGGATGCACCAGCCGTCGACAAAGCACCGATGGAACGCATGATGGGGATGATGATGCCGAAACATGCCGGTGATCTTCCATTATCCAACATGAACATGGCAGGCGCCGGTCAAAAAATGATGAAAAAAGTCATGAAGGACAAACAAGTCGATGCGCTAGAGACGATGATGGCAAAAGCGCAAGCAGCAGGCGTCCGGATGATTGCGTGTACGATGTCGATGGACATCATGGGGATTAAAAAAGAAGAATTGTTAGATGATATCGATTATGGTGGGGTCGCAAGTTATCTTGGTGCGACAGACGATGCCAACTTAAATCTATTCATCTAATAAAGAATCGAAAAGAGCCCTTCCGCGAAAAGTGGAGGGGCTCTAAGTGTTTGTCTAAAGATGGAGGGGGTGACTAATTCAGATGAACATCCATCCTTGTGACGGACGTTTCCTTGTCCCATAGAAGTTGAGGATGGACGTTTCCGTCCTCCGTTAATCGAATGGCCGATGATTCTACTTCCACGGAATCATCGGCCATTTCGATGTAAATTCTTCTTTTTCACGATGGCTTAGTGTGTATTTGGGACACGCATGAAAAAGTCCTGATTCCGTTTAATTGGTAGCCGTCCCTCCTTTTGAGTGAGGCCGTTCTTTTTTTGTTCGTAAACGAAAAACCTCACATCTAATGTGAGGAAATGGATAGAAATGCCTCGTAATCAGAAGTTGACTGATACAACTGTATTTGATTTTTCAAAAAAACTTTCGTATTATAGAACACATGTGAAGAAATGTTACATAAGAGAGAAGTGGGGGAGCCTGTATGGAGAAACAACTGATGGATATCGTAACGAATATTAGTGATGTATTATGGTCGAGCGTCCTGATCATCTTACTTGTTGGCTTAGGCATTTATTTTACGATTCGCATGGGATTCGTCCAATTCCGGATGTTACCTGAAATGTTACGGTTACTGTTCCAGGGAACAGATAAAGGAAAGGATGGCGTCTCACCATTCCAAGCGTTCGCGATCAGTACGGCTGCACGTGTCGGGACCGGGAACATTGCCGGTGTTGCGACAGCCATCGCACTAGGTGGACCCGGTGCCGTCTTTTGGATGTGGCTGATTGCCTTGATCGGTTCAGCGTCAGCATTCGTCGAAAGTACACTTGCTCAAATTTATAAAGTCCGTGATGAGAAGGCATGGCGTGGGGGCCCTGCCTACTACATGGAAAAAGCGCTTGGCCAACGGTGGCTCGGAATCGTCTTCAGTATCTTGATTACAATCTCGTTCGGGTTTGTCTTTAACTCGGTTCAATCGAATACGATTTCATTGTCACTTCAAAGTCAGTATGGCATCGATAAGATGTGGATCACGATTGCACTCGTTTTATTAACATCACTCGTGATTTTCGGTGGAGTACGTAGTATTGCAACGGTCTCTGCATTCCTTGTTCCGATCATGGCGGGCGGATACATTTTAATCGCCCTCTTCATTATGATTACGAATCTTGAATTGTTGCCGAACGTCTTCGGCTTGATTTTCCAAGAGGGACTTTTAGAGTTCAAGACGCTTGCTGGCGGAGCAATTGGTGCTGCAGTTCTTAACGGAATTCGTCGTGGTCTGTTCTCGAATGAAGCCGGTATGGGTTCTGCTCCGAATGCTGCTGCGACGGCTGAAGTGTCACACCCCGTCAAGCAAGGTTTGATTCAATCATTCGGTGTATTTGTTGATACGTTACTCATTTGTTCGTCAACAGCGATGATCATCCTCGTCAGTGATGTCGCGACGAAAGACGCGAACGGAAAAGCAGTTGCCGGGATCGAACTCGCGCAAAACGCACTCTCGACTCAGGTCGGAGTGTTTGCGACGACGTTCATGGCACTTGCGATCTTCTTGTTCGCATTTAGTTCAATCATCGGAAACTATTATTACGGTGAATCGAACATCAGCTTCATTAATGACAATAAAACACTGATGATGGCTTACCGTGTCATCGTACTCGGGATGATTGTCTTCGGTTCAGTCGTACAGACGGCAGGTCTTGTCTGGGCGCTTGCTGATATTTTCATGGGCTTGATGGCAGTCGTCAACTTGTATGCGATTTTCCGCTTATCTAAAATCGCGAAACTCGCACTTGATGATTACCTCGAACAACGAAAATCCGGAAAAGATCCGCGTTTTTATGCGAATTCGATTCCGAACTTACCAGGTAAAGAATCTCTTGAGGCGTGGGAAACGGACGAATCAAAAGAAAAAGCGATTTAATCAAAAAGAACCGGCATTTTGCTGGTTCTTTTTGCATGTAGACAACGTGCTATCAGAAGGTGAGAGCGTTTTTTTTCGTTGCTTTTTAGTACGCAGATTCTAAAAAAATTACTAAAGCATCGAAAAAATGGGAATAGCTATTAAAGAAACGAAGAAAGGAGAGGGAGGATGGAAAACGTACATTACGTTCGTGTCGCGGATGCCGTTTGGGATTCGTTTGGTGACGACCCGCATATCATCATGGACTGGATTCTTTTTATCCATGAGACGCAGCCGGATTATGAACAGCTATTTGCTCTGGAAGACACGGCAGCTCTCTATCACTTGATGAATCAAATCGATATCTATATCGATCAAGAGACCCATTACAACTTAGGTCGAGCGATTGTCGGTGAAGAGTTGATTGTCAACGAAACACAAGCAGCAATTGTCGGGATTCTCCCTCTTCCGTTAATCATCATCTCAGCAGAAGTCATGCGAAATTTTGATCGTCGGTCACTTGAGACGATTTATGATGAAGCGGGGCAACACGGAAAATTCGACGACGTGTGGGAACAGTTTGCTGATTTACGCGCATACTTCAGCAAGGCTGAAACGACAGAAGAGACGATTCTTATTTATTACGCTTAAAAAAAGACTGCTACGGGATAGGTCCCGTCAGCAGTCTTTCGTGTATCGGTCAGTGGATTAAAAGTCAATTTCGTCAGGGTCCGGTCCGAGGCGGACTTCTGTCGCGAGACGATCGATTTGTTCGAGGTCGTCTGCATCGAGTTGGAAATCAAACACATCGAAGTTTTCAGCAATCCGTTCTGGTGTGACTGATTTCGGAAGCGCAACGATTCCGTTATCGAGGTGCCAACGTAGAACGACTTGTGATGGGCTCTTACCATGTTTTTCAGCAATCTCTTTGAAATCATTGATTTCAAGGAACTTACCTTGCATGAGTGGGCTCCATGCTTCGACTTGAATGCTGTGATCTTGCAAGTACTCATGCAATTCATGCTGTGGAAGTTGTGGATGAAGCTCGACTTGGTTGATCATCGGCGTCATGAGTCCTTCTTCAGCAAGTGTATCGAGATGATGTTCTTTAAAGTTCGATACACCAATCGCCTTGATTTTACCTGCTTCGTACAGCTCGACCATGGCTTTCCATGCTTCGACATAACCTTCGACCGGCCAGTGAATGAGATAAAGATCGAGATAATCGGTTTCTAGTCGCTCAAGTGACTCAGCGAAAGCCTCTTTCGTCCGTCCGGCACGAATGTCATCGTTCCAAACTTTAGACGTCAAGAAGAGTTCTTCACGTTTCACGCCGCTTTCTTTGATTCCTTTTGCGACACCACGTTCGTTTTTGTAGACGGCAGCCGTATCGATATGACGGTAACCGACGCGAAGTGCTTCTGCGACGGCAGCCGGTGCTTCCGTCTCTTCATCGACTTGCCAGACACCGAACCCGATCTGTGGAATCGTGATACCATTTGAAAGTTTTGCGTATTGCATGTATATACTCCTCCTTCAATGAAACTAGAATATGGATTTGCCTGTTCAGTTTAGCATGAACTTAGCGGAACATCTGTTTTGATGCTCATAAGCAGGGAATATAGAATGGGAAAGAGAAGAAAGTCTACTGATGCATAAACGAAGAGAGGTGTAATATCATGGTGAAATCGATTAAAAAAGTACCAAAAGGAGTTTGGACAAGCATTGCAGCACTATTAGGTGCTCAAGCCACGTTCCTCTTCCTTGGTGCCCGCAAGACAGGACGCAATCCGTGGGTATGGGGTGGAGCAGGACTCGTTCAATTTCCGCTTCCGGCGATTGCCTATTTCATTTTGAATCGTCAAGAAAAACAAAAATAAAGTGAACCCCCGTCGCAGACGAAGCGACGGGGGTTGTTTGTTTTACGACATGTTGTTTTTCTGTGCGGCATCGCTCTTCCGGCGTGGGAAGCCGAAGAAGATTGCCAGTGATCCACAAACGAACAGTAAAAATGGATAGAACAAATAAGGAATCAGTTCGGGTGACGCCGTTTTCGTCAATTCAGCGGCAATCAAAAGTTGCGCTCCGTACGGGATGATTCCTTGAACACCACAGGAAAAGAGGTCGAGGATACTGGCTGACTTCTTCCGGTCGATGTCATACGTATCCGCGATTTCAGCAGCGAGCGGACCGGCGACAAGAATCGAAATCGTATTATTTGCTGTTGCGAGATTCGTTGCACTGACGAGGGCAGCCATACTGAACTCAGCTCCCCGGCGTTTCGAAATCTTTCGTGTCAGCGTTTCTTTGAGATAAGCAATTCCACCGTTATAGGTGATCAGGCTGACGAGTCCACCCATCAGCAACGTCAAGATTGAGATTTCTGCCATCCCCATCAATCCGTCAGACATCGCGAGGACAAACCCACTTACTCCGAAACTACCGTCGATCATTCCGATGATGCCTGTCAATAACGTCCCGCCGAGTAAGACGAGAATGACGTTGACACCAAAGAGTGCGAGCGCGATGACGGAAAGATACGGAATCAGCTTATAAAATTCAAATGCTTTCGCTTCGACGACATCTCCGGAACCTGACACGAAAGCGAGTAAGATGACAGTGATGACGGCAGCAGGCAAGACGATTAAAAAGTTCGTTCTGAATTTATCACGCATGTTCGTTTTTTGTGTCCGGACAGCGGCGATTGTCGTATCTGAGATAAACGATAAGTTATCACCGAACATTGCTCCACCGACGACGGCAGCAGCGGCGAGTGCGACATTGACACCCGTCGCGTCATGAATCCCGAGTGCGATCGGTGCAAGGGCAGCGATTGTGCCGGTCGAAGTTCCCATCGCCATCGAGATGAAAGCGGCAATGATGAACAATCCACTCATTAAAAGAGACTGGGGTAGGAAACTGAGTGCAGCGTTGACGGTCGCATCAATGGCTCCGATTGCATTCGCTGTTCCAGAAAATGTGCCAGCGAGTAAAAAGATGAAGACCATGATCATGATGTCCGGATTTCCGGCACCGCGGGCAATCCGCTCGACGGTCTGGTTGATGTCTCCCTTAGATGTCGCAGCAGCAAAAATCAAGGCGATTAAAGCTGCAATCAAGATGGGGAATTTGTAAAAGTCGTTATAGAAGATTCCTGCACCGATGAATAATACAAGGAAAACGAACAAGGGGAACAACGCCCATTTGTTCGGCGTAACCGTTTCGTTCATGTGAATCACTCCATTTCTTCAGCATACAAAAAAAGACCCCTTCGCAAGAAAGAAGGAGGTCTTTACTGAAAAAGACGCTCTTCTTATCTCTCAAGCCATAGCTTGCTGGATTTGGCACAGTACGAATCAATCGTCCGCTGCCGAAACATCATTGGGCCAGTCCCTCCGTTTCTCGCGATAAAAAGAAGTCATTTAGTTGTTTAGTCGTTGTTTAAAACACGTTTATTACCCTAACGTATCTTTTAATGCTTGTCAACTGTACCTTACTGCAGTGCTTGTTTGAGCGTCGTCACGTTTTCGTTCATCAAATCAAAGTACGATTGATCTTGTTGATCTTTTGCGACGGACTCGAGGTTATGAATCGTAATCGATTCGGCACCGATTTCTTTTTGGATGACACGGGCGACCTTTGGCGACACCGTCTCTTCGAAGGCGATATAGTTTAAGTCATGCATCTCTGC
Organism: Exiguobacterium sp. s133; assembly: GCF_018618595.1. Classification (NCBI taxonomy): domain Bacteria; kingdom Bacillati; phylum Bacillota; class Bacilli; order Caryophanales; genus Exiguobacterium; species Exiguobacterium sp. s133. The sequence continues at coordinate 15,505 of NZ_JACSMK010000014.1, read as the reverse complement.
TTCCTTGACGATGGCAGCCAGCTGTTTTTGGGACGGTTCGTCAGACGGTGAAATACCGGCAATCGGCAGTTGCGTGAAACCGTAACGTTCCGCCAAGTACCCGTATGCGGCATGCGTGACGAGAAGCTCCTTTTTCGAACCGGAGTCAACAGCTTTTTGTAAATTTTGGTCGAGTTCATCTGCTTGTTTGTTAAAGAGTGCGAGGTTTTTATCAAACGTTTCCTTCCGGTCAGGTGCTTCCTTTGCTAACGCGGTCGTAATCGAGTCAGCCATTTTCTTGGCGTTGTTCGGGTCGAGCCAAACATGCGGATCGTATTGTCCATGATCGTGCGACTCTTCTTCAGCCTCGTGATCATCATGGTCATCGTGTGCGTCTTCTTCGTGCGTATGAAGCGAAGCGGAAGCTTCGAGTAAGTCGATATTTTTACTTGTCTCGACAAAACGAATGGAATTACCGGCTAAACTTTCCTTAATCTTTTCAGAGTACGGCTCAAGGGTTGTGCCGGTAAGTAAAAATAGATCGCCTTTCGCAATCGTCGTCAGTTGCTTCGGAGTCGGCTCATACGAATGCGGGTCGGCGCCAGGGGGAACGATTAATTCGACCTGGACGTCCTTTCCGCCGATTTCTTTGGCGATGGCTGCCGTGGCGAACGTCGACGTATAAATTTGCAATTTACCGTCTTCGTCTGAATTTGAAGTCGATGAGCCGCATGCGGCGAGCAGACTGGCAGTTACTGTCGCGATGGTTAACGCTGGAATGATTTTTTTCATATATGAACCCTCCAAGATAATTAAAACGTAATTGTTCCGATTTGGACTTTCTAACTATATCCGACGGAAATTAAAGCGTCAAGTCGGAATGTTGTGAAGTTCTAGTTCAAAATAAATCGGGTAAGAGAAGAGTAGAAGTGAAATCGGAATGAGCCTTGGAGGTGATGAGGTGAAACGTGAAACAGCATGGTTGATGGGTGGCGCCGCTATTTTGACGACGGCTGCTGCTGGTGCGAGTATTTGGAATAATTATGGAGCCTTACTCAGATGGACGGAGCCGGTCTTGCCGCTTACCGAAAAGCAATTAGCACCACGAAATCTTTTATACAAGACGGTCAATCAGCAGGACTTGACGTTAGATATCTATTATCCACCGGGAGAAGGGCCGTTTCCGGTCGCGATTTATGCTCATGGCGGCGCATTCGTTCGTGGAAACCGTGATGATGTGTTTAGTTTTGCTCCAATCATCGACCGGTTTTTAGAACTCGGGATTGCCGTTTGCAGCATCGACTATCGTTTATTTGAGGATGGCAGCTACTTTCCGGACAACCTGGAAGATGTTCGAGATGCCTTATGTTTTTTAAATCAACAAGCGGATGAATTACGCATCGCGCGCGGTCGCATGCTTTTATGGGGTGATTCAGCAGGTGGAGCCCTAATGTTGACGACGGCGCTTGCCCCGACTGAATTTATCGGCGAACAGGCGGAGGCGCATCTTCCTTTAATCAGTGGAGTCATCGCCTTGTATCCGCCGACGAATTTTCTGTTGTTTAAATTCATTCAAACCTGGATTGCCCATATCAAGTTTTATGGGGGTGGACGTGAAGAATGGCGACAGTTGATGATGCGTGTCTCCCCGGCGACACATTTAAGTTCCGACTCGCCGCCGATCATGCTGCTGCACGGAAAAAAGGATCCGATTGTCCCGTTTGCTCAAGCACTCCACTTTGTTGAGAAGGGGGCGGATGTCGGGGCGGATGTTCGATTATTCTCTTTCCCGAATGGCACACATTCGCTGGCGAGCTTTGCCCAAACTGAAAATCCACTCAAAATTGAACGTTTGCTCGAACGAATCGAAGCCTTCAGTTGTCAAGTGCTTGTCTTACCGAAACGAGAGGCGCTTCATTAGGAAACATGATACAATCAGTCATATTTCTTTAGAAGGAGACTGCAATATGACGGAAATTTGTTTAGTACGACACGGTCAAACGGACTGGAACTTAAACGAGCGGATTCAAGGACGTGAAGATATACCGCTTAACGAGACCGGTAGAAAACAGGCGGCTCTCAGTGCTGCCTACCTGGCAGAAGAACAGTGGGACGTCTTGATTTCAAGTCCGCTATCGCGAGCTGTCGAAACTGCTGAAATCATTGGTCAATCGATCGGTCTAAGCTTGACGGAAACGGATGAACGGCTTGTCGAGCGCGAATTTGGAACGGCTTCCGGTGAACCGGTCGCCGGAATTTACGAAGCAGTGCAGGCAAATGATGCAGAGCGCGTCCCGGGGCTTGAAACGGAAGCGGAAATTCAACAGCGTGTCTTCAGTGCGGTTGAAGAACTGACAGAAAAATATCGAGGAAAACGCCTCTTAGTCGTCTGCCATTCGCATACGATTAAAGCGGCACTCTCCTCGATTGATGAGACATTCAGTTACCGGACGCCGTTAAAAAATGCATGTGCGAATTACATTCGTTTTTCCGACCGTTATGAGATTGAGCGGATTAATGTAGCGGACCATATCACAATTTGAACATCATCCTTCGACGGTTGCCGGATGTTCTTGTAAGTACTGTTTAAACGTTTCTTTCGCGATGCTCGTGATATGAGCACCACGTTTAGAGCGTCGGTCTTTATATTCTTGAATCAGCTCTTCGCCAGTAAAGTTGTCTTCGACGACTTCACGCAAAATCGATTCGGATAAATCATTTTTCATCATGACCATCTTACCGGTAAAGAGATAAGAGACGCCTTCGCTCAATTGCGTACTTTCATAAGGCGTGACGATCATGGCGGCGGGGTCATTGTCCGGCCGTGAAATCGTGATTTCAATCAAAGCGCGCAGCTTTTTCTCGAACAGTTCTTTCAAAATCGGTTGATCGGTGTCGGTGACGACGATTTCAGCGACCCACTGGGCGGTTTGGTCGGTACTCACCGTCAGCCCATCTTTAATCTGAACGGGGATTGTCGTATCTCGCCCTGATTCATCCATGAGAATACGTAATGTACACAATTTAAAGGTTTTCAAAAAGAACTCCTCCTTTTGTTGTTCGTACGTGATTTTCTTCAGTATAACGTGAGTCTGTCGCCTGCGCGAAACTTTTCGTAACGTCTTCGAGTCGAACTATGTTTAAATGGAACTAGAAATCAGAAACAGGAGGACCGTTTATTATGCCGCAAGCACTTATAGGAATATTAGGAATCGTGGGGATTATCTTACTTGCCCATCACATCATCATGTATTGGCATGCTGAGCCAAAAGATCGCCCGACGCTTGCGTACCGCATAGCGCTCCTGATCGCCTGTTTGCTTCTTATCAGTGGAAGTGATCATTTAATTAGTATCTTTTACGCCGATTCTCTTGCTGAGTTCGGTCAACGGATTACCTATATCGTCTTCATCGGAGGTGCGCTTGGTTTTGCGTGGTACTTTCGTCAACAAATGGAACAAGCGACAGCCAAAATGACTGCTCACCCAAACGAAACAGCCCACTTCAGTTGAAGGGGCTGTTTTTAGCGTATAGAAAAATGAGAGGGAGATGAAAAGGTAGCCTTTCAAGACGTCCGTCAAGAAGCTTGATTCTTGAGGCTGCTTGATTTTGTTATTTTACACCACTTGCGAGGCGTGTTTTCCGAATCATGTCGAGTTTCAGTTTCCAGAGACGGTCGCTGAACGTGACGGCATAGATTTCAGGTAGACGTAGACGTTTGTACTCTTCCCACAGGCGTCCGATTTGCTGTTCGTGGAACTGACGACTTTCTTCAATCGTCGGAACGGTATACACGAGTTCACCGTCCTTAAAGATCGGTGCAAGTAACCGTTCAACCTTAAAGTTTTCAATCCGGTTCCGGAACGACGGGTCACGGACGTCAATCAAATCGACGAAGTCGAGTTGACTCGGATCTTCATCGAGTAACGTGATGTAGTCGCCTTTGAACTTGTTCGTTTCCGGGTCGACGATGCGGTACGCCTCCTTGATATGCGGTGTCGTCGTCTTCGCTTTTGAAGACGAAACTTTGATGACGGGTGCAAGTTCGCCGTCAATTTCGCGGGCGACGAGTTTATAGACCATGCCGAGCGCCGGTTGTTCGTACGCCGTGATGCCGCGTGTTCCGACGAGGAAGGTGTTTGCCTGTGCCCCTTGGATGCGAAGGTCTTGAATGACATATTCGTCTAAATCACCAGACAGGACAATTTCGACGTCGAGTAAGCCGGCTTCATCAAGCATCTTCCGGGCGCGTTTTGATAGGTAGGATAAGTCGCCGGAATCGATTCGAATCCCGCGTAACTTATGTCCGTCTGCTGCGAGTTCTTTTGCGACCGTGATCGCGTTCGGGAGTCCGCTTTTAAGCGTATCGTACGTATCGACGAGCAGTGTCGCCTGATCCGGATAATGCGATGCGAACGTCCGGAAAGCCGTCAACTCATCATCATGAAACTGGATATCTGCATGCTCCATCGTTCCACCACATGGGATACCAAAGTCGCGGCCGGCCGACGCGAGGCTTGTCACGTCGAACCCGGCTAAATAAGAGGCACGTGTTCCGAAGTAAGCAGCATCGATTCCTTGGGCGCGGCGTGAACCGGCTTCGAGGAATTTCGCGCCTGGTGCCGACTGCCGAATCCGTGCGTATTTTGTCGCAATCAACGATTCGTGATTGGCGATGTTCAAGATGGCCGTTTGCAGTAACTTCGCCTCAAAAATCCGTGCTTCAATCCGGACTAATGGTTCGTTCGGGAAGACGATTTCGCCTTCTTTGACACTCGAGAGGGAGCCATTGAATTTAAAGTTACGTAACTCATCCTTGAATTCATCCGGGAACCCGATCATCGTTTGAAGATACGTAATGTCTTCTTCTGTGAAGTGGAGTGTCTGGATATATTCGATGATATTTTCAAGACCGGCGAAGACGACATAACCACCTTCGAATGGATTGCTGCGGTAATAGACGTCAAAAACAGCACGTTCATTATGGCGCCCTTCCTTCCAGTAGATATACATCCATCTCGGAAGATAGAGGTCAGTATGAAGTGCAAGATTACGTTGTAACATGAAGACAGATCCCTTCTTATTCGCCGACGACTTCTGCGCCGATCGATTGTTTAAAGTGTGTGAGTGCCCAGTCGTGGCCGGCCGCATTGAAGCTGGCGACGGCGTCAGCATGGACGACGATTTTATAGCCGAGATTGTACGCGTCGACAGCAGTGTGCAAGATGCAGATGTCTGTACAAACGCCGACGAGGTGAACTTCTGTGATATGCCGTTCACGAAGACGTAAATCTAGGTCCGTCCCAGCAAAGGCGCTATAGCGCGTCTTGTCGATGACATGATCCGCAACACGTGCCATCTCTGCGACCTGTCCGAATAAGTCCCGTCCGTGTGTTCCCCGAATATTATGAGGCGGGAAGAGGACGGTTTCCGGATGGAATGTGTCGCCTTCTTCATGAAGGTCGTTTGCAATGACGACATAATCGTTCGTCGAAAATTCATCCATGAGCGATGCGATGCGTCCTTCGATGAGTTGACCCGGTTTACCGCAAGTCAGCTTACCTTCATCGGCGACGAAATCAAACGTATAATCAATAACGATAAGAGCGCGCATGAGCGATAGCCCCTTTCCTGAATGGGATATAGTGTTCTCTTTCACATTGTACTCTATCTCACTTCGAAGGCAAAAGGAAGAAATCGAACGAGTAGAGGTATAAGAAGTAAGGAAAGTAGGGTATAAGGTATAGGACGAAAACGATAGTAGAGGAGGAGAATGGAATGGAACGGTTGAATGAGTATGAGGTAGAAGAACGTTTAGAAGGTCTGAATGACTGGAGCGTCGTCGATGACGAAATCGTACGCATCTACACATTGGATTCTTTTCCGGCGGCACTTGATTTTGTTCAAGAGGTCGGTTCTTTAGCAGAACACTTGAATCATCACCCGCGGATCATGATTGATTATAAACAGGTGACGCTCGCCGTGACGACACATGATGCCGGCGGGTTGACTGGGAAAGACTTCGAACTCGCGGAGGCCTGTGATGCCATCTAAACTATTCATTACATTCGGTAGCGGTAACTTTGTCGACCAAATTCGCTCGCGTGATGCTCAAATTCGGGCAGCGGGTGGAAGCGGAGAAGCATTACTCTGGATTGAAACGGACGGAAAGTCACCGTTTCAAAGCGGGAACAGCTATACACTCCTCGAAACGCGTGGTAATTTTGATGAGAAGGGGACGATTTTTTACTGGTCGATTCCGGCAGATCAAAATAGCGGCGATCTTTTCATCCATCAGGTCATGTCGGACCCGAAAGTACTCGGGGCAGAATATGGCAGTTTTCAAGCCTTACGGATTGCCCGCGTCGAACGGGCGACGGATCTCGTGTTATTGATTCAATTCAAGGACGAAGGAGATGCGTCACGTTACGCAAAATCAGTTGAACGCTTGACGGTTGATCAGTATGCTGAAGAGGCAGGGAAGTCGTTTGCGCCTTCTCCAATTATGAAACGTTATCAACTTGTACCACCATTACATTAAAATGACACAGGGGGAAGAACCAGATGAAAAAGAATTATTTTGTACTCGCAACAGTAGGTGGCGCACTAATCGGAGCAACACTCTCATTACTTCATAAAGATACACGCCAAGCACAAATCGAAGCGACGAAGCGTGCGTTTGGCGGAGCCGGCACACAACTTTCGGCAGTCAAACAAGATCCAAAAGGACGTTTTGAAGAAATTCGTGCCCTCTACACAGATAATCAAGAAACCATCCATAATCTGATTGACGATGTGAAGGATCTTGCGGAATCTTTCCGGAAGTAAGAATAAGAAAAAAGCGCCGAGTCTGTTTTCCGTAGTACGGAATCAGACAAGGCGCTTTTTTTTGTAGATTAGATGAATCGCGCGAGTAGACCGAAAACGGCAAAGGCAACGATGACATAAAACACGATGCGTCCCGTTTGACCGGATCCTGTCGAGTGAACGACATGACCACCGAACGTCGCCCGTTGACCCGTATTAAACGGACGTGTGAACGGAACAGCGCTTTTTCCGAAGATGAATCCAGCTAGGAATCCGAGGAGGAAACCATACAAGTGACCGAAGACGGAAACGTTCGAGCCGATCAGTGTAAAGACGGCCGTGATGGCACTAAAGATGTAGACGAGTCGTGCATCTTCGACAGAAATGATCGTCCGACGAAAACGACCGAGATAAACGTAAAAGCCAAGCAAACCTAAGATGGCTCCAGATGCTCCCGCCTGTCCATAAAATAAGTTATCGCTCAACGTGACATACGTCAACACGTTAGCGAGCGTTCCTACAAGCAAGTAAAAGATGGCAAATTTCACATGCCCGATCATCCGCTCGAGCGCAGGAGCGAAAATAATCAACGCAAACGTATTAAAGGCAATGTGCCAAAAATCGTAGTGTAAAAATGTCGCCGTGACGACACGCCACCATTCGCCCTTCGCGATGAATAAATTAATCGCTGAACCATAACTGAGTGGAGAGAAACCAAAGCCGAGTAACTGATTCAACTGCTCGATGACAAACAGAGCGACTTGGATTAAAATGAACAACGAAACGACCGGATAAGAACGTGTGAACGTTTGTAGATTTTCCGTTCGACTAAACATGACAACACCTCGCTTCACTTTCATTCTATATGAAGTGGACGAAGAATAGAACTGTGGAGGCGTAGGGAATGATTTATGGTATCGGTCTTGACTTGATTGAATTAGAACGCGTTCGTCTGACACTCGAACGTCAACCCCGGATGCTGACACGTATTTTGACGGATCGTGAACAAGCGCGGTATGAAACATTGGCGAACGGACGCCGACTTGAATATCTCGCGGGACGGTTCGCTGCAAAAGAAGCGTTTGTCAAAGCACTCGGCACGGGGATTGGGCGAGAAGTGTCTTGGCGCGATCTTGAAGTACTAAATGAAACATCAGGTCGCCCTATCATGACGGGGCCGTTTGACGGTATGATTCATGTATCGATTACGCATTCGGATCATTATGCGGCAGCACAAGTCTTATTAGAAAAGAGGGATGGCGATGTACCGACCGACGTGGATTGAGATTGATCGTGCTGCGATTGCACACAATGTACGCGAGATAAAGGCAAGAATCGGCGACCAATCGATGATGGCCGTCGTCAAAGCGGATGGCTACGGGCACGGTGCGATCACTGTGGCAGAAATTGCATTGGAAAACGGGGCTGACTTACTTGGCGTCGCTCTTCTTGAAGAAGCAATCGAGCTGCGCGAAGCAGGTATCCAAGCACCGATTCTCATGCTCGAGACGTTATTGCCGGAGCATGTCTCCGTCGCTTCGAATTATGATGTGGCGGTTCCTGTATTTTCAGCCGAGTGGTTACGGCAAGCAAAACAACATCTGACGGAAATCGATTCGCTTCGGATTCATATTAAGGTCGATAGTGGGATGGGACGGCTCGGTCTGCAAACGATGCAAGAACTGGATGAACTTTTAATGGAGCTCGATTCTGATTTGCTTGAGCTCGAAGGAATTTATACACATTTCGCGACAGCGGACGAACTGTCGAGCCGTCTGTTCGAACAGCAACGGACGACGTTTCTCGGCTTCGTCGAACGCGTACCGCACGTGCGATATATCCATGCGGCGAATTCTGCTGCTGCGATTCGACTCGCAGGTCAGGATGACCCGTTTAATATCGTCCGCATCGGGATTGCCCTTTACGGCGCGATGCCGTCTGACGAGATGATTCCATATTATGATTTCCTTCAGCCGGCATTTTCATTGAAGAGTCAGCTGATGCAAGTCAAGTGCGTCGAACCCGGACAGACGATCAGTTATGGGGCGACGTACACGGCACCGACGGACGAATGGATCGGGACCGTCCCGATCGGCTACGCCGATGGGTGGTCGCGACGTTTTCAAGGGTACTCACTCATCGTCGACGGTCAACCGTGTGAAATCGTCGGTCGTGTCTGTATGGACCGGTTAATGATTCGTTTACCGCAGGAATACCCTGTCGGCACAGAAGTGACGTTAATTGGAACGGGCGCACCGATTGATGAAGCAGCACACTGGTTAGGGACGATTAACTATGAAGTCCTTTGTCAATTTTCAAAACGTGTGCCGCGAAAATAAATTTAAAAAACCATCAATATGATGGCAAAAAAATGTTATTTCTTTGAATTTTGATTGTATTTTCTGAATTCGACTGATATATTGAAGTAGAAAGTGAGTCGTTCGTTAAGGTTTCAGTGAATCTGGAGGTGCCATTATCTTGGTCCAACAACGGGAAAAGCAGTTTGTTGAGCGAAATGTAGCGAAGGAGACGATTGGGATGAAGTCGAACCATACGACCGAAGAACGCAAGCGTCAGCTACGTGAGGAATTGAAGCGTGGTTACGAAGAAATGGCAGCAATCAATTTATCAATCGTTGGTGAAATGTTCCAGATTGAAACGGAGGCGGAGTTCTCGCTCCTACGTCAAGTAAGCGGGGTGTAAGCTTTGATAGTCAAACGTGGCGACGTGTTTTATGCAAATTTGTCACCTGTGGTCGGATCGGAACAAGGAGGAGTACGTCCTGTCCTTGTCCTACAAAATGATATTGGTAACCGATTCAGCCCTACTGTTATCGTGGCTGCGATCACGGCACAGATCGACAAAGCCAAACTACCGACCCATGTGGAAGTATATCGAGAGCGACACGGATTAGAACGTGATTCGGTCATCCTACTTGAGCAGGTCCGTACGATCGATAAGCGCCGTCTGACGGATAAGGTGACACACCTGGATCCTGAGACGATGATGAAAGTGAATAGTGCCGTTGCAATCAGCTTAGGCTTGATTGATTTTTAGGCACCTACATAGAAGCACGAGAAGAGTCGATACATTTGTATGCGACTTTTTTTGACTAAATTTTTAAAAATAGGTTTAGAAGTGTTTTAATGCGGGAAATATACTTAAGTGACTTTTTTTAAGGAGCCACTTTATTTACAATCAACTGATGAAACAGAGAGAAATCATATAGCATATTTCCTTGAGGAGGAACTTGAAGATGGATTTAACAATTAGAACAGAGCAACTAGATGGTCAGACGCATCTCTATATCGTAGGAGAGATTGATACGTATACGGCACCAAAACTTCGTCAAGAACTCGTTCCCGCTGTAGAAGCAAATGATGTCGTCGTTCACTTGGATGAAATTCATTACATGGATTCGACAGGTCTCGGTGTATTCGTCGGAGCGCTTAAAGCATCGAAGAAAAATGGTACATCGTTTACGCTTGTTGGTGTTTCAGAACGTATTCGTCGTCTTTTTGAAATTACAGGTCTTTCAAGCATCATTACAATCGACAGTGGTGTACGAGGTGGCACGCAATGAAAAACGAACAACTTGAAATGACACTACCTGCAAAACCTGAATACGTGGCAATCGCGCGTTTGACGGTTTCAGGTGTCGCAAACCGCATGGGCTATACGTATGATGATATCGAAGACATCAAAATTGCTGTTTCTGAAGCATGTGCGAATGCTGTTCAACATGCTTATGAAGACCAGCAAGACGGATCAATGGGCTTAACATGTAACGTTTACCCGGACGATCGTCTTGAAATCATCGTCAAAGACAACGGTGTGACATTTGATAAAGATAGCGTCAAACGCCAAAGTGAACCAATTACGGATTCGCACGATCTAGACTCACTGCATGAGGGGGGACTAGGGATCTTGATGATTGAGGCATTGATGGATCAAGTCACGATCGAAAAAGCAAACGGCGTCACTGTCCATATGACAAAATATATGAATAGAGATGAGGTGGGTCAAAGTGCCAGCAAAGTCTCAACAACGCCATCACAGTGATGACGAAGTCCTTCGACTGATTGATCTGTATCAACAAGATGACCAAGATGAAGAAGTCCATGCCGCGCTACTCGCCCGTTACTCGGATCTCGTCGAGGCGCTCGCCCGTAAATTCTCACGTGGCCGTCCGATTCATGATGATCTCGTTCAAGTCGGGATGATTGGATTGCTTGCCGCACTTCGTCGTTTCGATAAAGAGTTTGGACGAAGTTTCGAATCGTTCGCTGTCCCGACAATCATCGGCGAAATCAAGCGATTCATTCGGGATAAAACATGGAGCGTCCATGTTCCGCGTCGAATTAAAGAGCTAGGTCCTAAGATTAAGAAAGCTGTCGAAGAATTGACGACTGAACTACAACGTTCACCGCGAATCGACGAAATCGCTGCGCGTCTTGAAGTGTCAGAGGAGGAAGTGCTCGAAACACTCGAAATGGGTAAAAGCTATCAAGCGTTATCCGTTGATAGCTCGATTGAAGCGGATCAAGAGGGCAGCACGGTCACTTTACTTGATTTAGTCGGTAACCAGGAAAATGGTTATGACTCGGTCGACCAGAAGCTGATTCTTGAAAAAGCATTTGCTGTACTGACAGACCGTGAGCGTTCGATTCTTGAATGTGCGTATTACCGCAACATGAGCCAAAAAGAAACGGGAGAACTTCTCGGTATTTCGCAAATGCACGTTTCGCGTTTACAACGCCGGGCGTTGCAGAAATTACGAGAAGCGATCAAAGTAGAACCGAATGAAGTATTCTCGAAAGACTGATGCCATGGCGTCAGTCTTTTTTTCTGTCGATTCTTCGGTATAATGAGGGGGAGGTGAGGAAAAATGGAGAAGAGAATCGCAACAGAATTGAATTTACGACCCCAGCAAGTGAAAGCCGTCTTACAGTTGACGGAAGATGGAGGAACAATTCCATTCATCGCACGTTATCGTAAAGAGCAAACTGGTGAGCTCGACGAAGTCGAAATCAAGGCGATCCTCGATCGACATAAAAGCATCACGCAACTCGAAACTAAACGTGACGATGTCCTTCGGAAAATCGAAGAGCAGGGTGTGATGACCGAGGCATTGAATCAAGCGTTGCGTGAAGCGACGACGTTACAACAGATTGAAGACCTATACTTACCGTTCCGTCCGAAACGACGGACGAAAGCGGAAATTGCACGAGAGGCAGGGCTCGCGCCACTCGCAGAGTGGCTCCGTTCGCCGAAACCCTATGAAGAAGCGGGCTTCAAAAAATTGTTCGCAGGGCTTGAAGAAGCAGAGGCAGTCGCTGGTGCAGAAGCAATCATCGCGGAAGAGTGGGGCGAACAAGCAACTGTCCGCGATTACATTCGTCAAGTGACACACCGTGCTGCAGAAATCGTGACGAAACAAAAAAAGGATGCCGTCGATGAGAAAAAGGTCTTTGCCCAGTACTATGAGTACAACGAGCGGGTCCGTCAAATCGTGCCGCACCGGATTTTAGCAATCAACCGGGCGGAAGCCTTAAAAATCGTGTCCGTGAAAGTCATGTTAGACGAGCAGCAAGTATTGCCATACTTACTTCGTCCTTTTAATCGGTTGCCCGAACAAAAGCGCCTGCTTGTTGAAGAAGCAGTCAAAACAGGATATAAAAAATCTGTTTTCCCGGCAATTGAGCGTGAAATCCGAAATGAATTGACGGAGAAGGCGGAGAACCAAGCGATTGAAGTCTTTGGTAAAAACTTGCGCCAACTCTATATGCAACCACCGATGAAAGGGAAAGTCATGTTAGGACTCGACCCGGCTTACCGGACAGGGTGTAAGTGGGCAGTCATTGATCCGACGGGTGAATTAAAAGAAGTCGGCGTTATTTACGTCACGATGTCTGAACAAAAAGCGAAGGAAGCCCGTACTAAATTATCAGAACTGGTGAAGAAATATGGTGTCGAGCTGATAGCGATTGGCAACGGGACGGCATCCCGTGAAACCGAATCCTTTGTAGCGGACTGGATTAAAGGGCATACGGAAGTCGCTTTTACGATCGTCGACGAAGCGGGCGCAAGTATTTACTCGGCTTCAGAAATCGCGCGTACGGAGTTCCCGGACCTCCAAGTCGAGCAACGTTCAGCGATCTCGATTGCCCGTCGTCTTCAAGATCCGTTAGCTGAACTTGTTAAAGTCGATCCTCAATCAGTCGGGGTCGGTCAGTATCAGCATGACGTGACACAAGTGAAACTGAAGGAAACACTCGACTTTGTCGTTGAGACCGTCGTTAACCAAGTCGGTGTCGATGTGAATACGGCGTCTGAGTCCTTGCTCGGGTATGTAGCGGGAATCACGAAGGCGACAGCGAAAAAAATCGTCGAACGACGTTCTGAACTCGGGGCATTTGCTTCACGGAAAGAACTGTTAAAAGTGCCGCGTCTCGGAGCGAAAGCATACGAGCAGGCAGCCGGTTTCCTTCGTATTCCTGAAGGGACGCATCCGCTGGACCGGACACCGATTCACCCGGAACAGTATAAAACTGTCGAACAACTGTTTAAGCAGCTTCAGTTAGCGCTGACGACCGTCGGGACGGAAGAACTCCGCACGAAGTTAGCGGAACTTCCAGTGAAGGATACGGCAGAACAACTCGAGATTGGTGAACCGACGCTCCGAGATATCATTGAAGCCTTGCAGCGTCCGGAGCGCGATCCGCGGGAGGCGCTGGATAAACCGATTTTACGACAAGATGTTTTATCGTTAGACATGATCCAGGTTGGGATGGAGTTCCAAGGGACCGTCCGGAACGTGCTCGACTTTGGAGCATTCGTCGACATCGGTGTAAAGGAAAGTGGACTCGTCCACATCTCGAAGTTAAGTAAACGACGCGTCAAACACCCGCTCGACGTAATCGCCGTCGGAGAAATCGTGACGGTCTGGGTGACGAGTGTCGAACCGGAACGTGGCAGAATCGGTTTAACGATGGTCAGTCCATCATGACGAACGAACAATTACAGCAATACGTCGAGCAGCTTTCGCTCGACGTGTTTGCTTTACCGTTTAGACACAAGGCCGTTTTTAATGAAAGACTACGCACGACAGGTGGCCGTTATTTTTTGACGGATCATCATCTTGACTTTAATCGACGCTATGTAACGGACGCCAAAACCTTTCGTGGCATCGTAGTTCATGAACTTTGTCACTATCATCTTCACCTCGCAGGACGGGGACATCGTCATCAAGATCAAGACTTTAAAGACTGGTTGATGAAGTATGGTGGCTTACGGTACAGTCCGCGATTAGACGGAGACGAAAAAAAATCGCATCAATACGAATGTCATAAATGCGGTACATTATATAGAAGGAAAAGAAAGATGAATCCGGAGAAGTACCGCTGTGGGAAGTGTCGTGGAAAGATTTTTTACAAAAGTAGTTGACGTTCATTTCGGAGCGTGATAAATTATAGAAGTCGTCAAAACGACAGCAACTAAACAACTTATCGTCACTAAAAACTTTTTTAAAAAAGCATTGACGGCAAGAAAGAAAGTTGCTACTATATAAAAGTGCTCCGAAACGAACACAACATTCCGCAATAGCTCAGTGGTAGAGCAACCGGCTGTTAACCGGTAGGTCGTAGGTTCAAATCCTACTTGCGGAGCCATTATCTTTTGGAGATGTACCCAAGTGGCTATAAGGGGCGCCCCTGCTAAGGGTGTAGGCCGGGAAACTGGTGCGAGGGTTCGAATCCCTCCATCTCCGCCAGACCTCTTATGTGAAAATGTTACTTAAGAATAATTATTGCATATTTTATGGCCCGTTGGTCAAGCGGTTAAGACACCGCCCTTTCACGGCGGTATCACGGGTTCGATTCCCGTACGGGTCACCATAATGGAGGATTAGCTCAGCTGGGAGAGCATCTGCCTTACAAGCAGAGGGTCGGCGGTTCGATCCCGTCATCCTCCACCATTTTCAATTTCATACTTAACGTAACAAAAATGTGGTCCTGTGGTGTAGCGGTTAACATGCCTGCCTGTCACGCAGGAGATCGCGGGTTCGAATCCCGTCAGGACCGCCATTTTTGGGCTGTGGCCAAGTGGTAAGGCACTGGATTTTGATTCCAGCATGCGAAGGTTCGATCCCTTCCAGCCCAGTTTTCTCGTGTCATTAGCTCAGTTGGTAGAGCATCTGACTTTTAATCAGAGGGTCGCAGGTTCGAATCCTGCATGACACACCATTTTAAATTTTAATATTGCGGTCGTGGCGGAATGGTAGACGCGCTAGGTTGAGGGCCTAGTGGTGGCAACACTGTGGAGGTTCAAGTCCTCTCGACCGCACCATATCGCACCCTTAGCTCAGCTGGATAGAGTACTTGACTACGAATCAAGGGGTCGGGAGTTCGAATCTCTCAGGGTGCACCATATTTTGTTTGCTTTTGACGGGCCTATAGCTCAGCTGGTTAGAGCGCACGCCTGATAAGCGTGAGGTCGGTGGTTCGAGTCCACTTAGGCCCACCATTTTTCAAAACAAACAATGACGAACTTTGAAAACTGAACGATGAGGCAAAAACGTATCTTCGGATACAAACAATGAATGAAGCGCAAGCTTCGTCAACGTGACTTTTGGTCACAAAAACGAGCAAGTCAAACACTTTATGGAGAGTTTGATCCTGGCTCAGGACGAACGCTGGCGGCGTGCCTAATACATGCAAGTC
>NZ_JACSMK010000013.1:0-99723 GCF_018618595.1 Exiguobacterium sp. s133 | reverse complement strand
GTCCGTTAGGACGAAGGAGCAACGGCTTGCGCCTCGCCCGAGGAAAGCAACGAAAAAAGACGCTTGATCTCCCGATGGCACTTTGTCTAAAGCCTGAAGCGCGTTTTCACGCGATGATAAGAGGCGGGCAAGTAACGAAAAAAAAAAAGCTGTTATTGCCTAAGACTATGCTTAGACAGTCGATATTTGACGGGATGGACCATGACACACGAAACGCCGATAATCCCGTTTTTCATACGGAATCATCGGCGTTTTTTCAGGAAGATTCTTTTCGTTTGCGAGAGGTAAATACTCTTCTCACATCACGCGTTTAAACAACTTCTCCAGTTCATATGTCGTCCATTCGATGATGACCGGTCGGCCGTGTGGACACGTGAACGGCATCTCGGTTTGTGACAGGTCGACGATCAACCGTCGCATCATCTCTTCATTTAAAGGATGATTGGCTTTGATTGATTTTTTGCAGGCCATCATGATCGCCGCATCTTCCCGGTACTGTTCGATGTCGACTTTTTGTTTTACCAACGCTTCATCCATCAGTTCTTGAATCGTCTCTTCCTGCCGGTGCGAGGGAAACCAGGTCGGCACTTCACGGACGATGAAGCTTTGTGGTCCAAACGCCTCCAGCTCAATTCCGACTTCCAGCAGTAACGGTAATGCTTCATCCATCCGCTTCATGTCGTCAGATGAAATTTCGAACGTGTACGGCAATAACAGTTGCTGTTGTTGCTCGAGCGGACGACCAAACATCACTTTGTACGTTTCATACTTGATGCGCTCCTGGGCAGCATGTTGATCAATCAAATACATCCCGTCCTCGCCGGAACAGACGATATAGGACGAGTGCAGTTGACCGATGACATCGAGATGGGGAAACTTCGGTCGAGTGTCCTCCGGTTGTCGAACGTTCTCTCCTTCTTCTTCCCGTTGCTCCCCTCCGAAGCTAACTGCTTGTTCAGATTGTTGCCCTTCTGTCTCATGAACCGCTTCGCGTTTTGGAATCGGGTAATTCCAGACTGCACGCGACGACGTATCTTCAACCGAATCGACGCTATACGAGAAGTCGAGTCGTTCCTGAGCACTCGGGTCTTTTTTAGGTTTTGGTTTCGTCACTTGCGGAATCAACGTCTCGCGACTGAGTGTCATTCGAATCGTCTCTTGAATCAATTGACATAGCTCCGCTTCCTTCGACAAACGGACCTCCCGTTTTGCCGGGTGGACGTTGACATCAATCAATAGCGGGTCCATCGTCACCTCGATGACGGCAATCGGAAAACGACCGATCGGCAGTAACGTATGATAGCCATTCAGGACAGCTTGCGACAAAGCAAAGTTTTTGACCGACCGCCCGTTTAAAATCAAGGTGATATAGTTTTTCGACGCCCGTGTGACTTCGGGTTTAACGAGATGACACGTCAATTGATAGTCCGCATTCGATGCTGTCGCAACAAGTGTCCCTTGAATCGTCTGATGCCCATAGACGCTCGCTAAAGCTTGCCGGACGTCTCCGGAGCCATTCGTCTGGATCAACACTTTCCCTTCATGGACGGCACGGAACTTGACCTCCGGGTGCGCGAACGCCATCCGGTTCAAAACATCCGTGATTGCCGCAAGCTCCGTATGTGTCGTCTTCAAATACTTCAGGCGGGCTGGTGTATTAAAGAATAAGTGTTCAACGGTCAGTTCTGTTCCCCGGTTCATCGCGCTAGCCGAACGATCGAGTAATTTTCCGTATTCGAGAATCAATTGGACCCCTTCTTGATCGGCCCGTTTCGTCTTCAGCGTGACTTTACTGACGGACGCAATCGAGGCCAATGCCTCGCCCCGAAAACCAAGCGTCTTGATCCGGAACAAATCGTGTTCATCCTTAATCTTACTCGTCGCGTGACGAACGAAAGCGAGTTCCGCATCGTCCGGATAAAATCCGTGTCCGTTATCGCGAATCGTCATCCGTTTCATCCCTGCTTCTTCAAGTTCGACATCGACTTGTGTCGCTCCGGCATCGAGTGCATTTTCGACGAGCTCCTTGACGACGGAAGCCGGTCGCTCGACGACTTCTCCCGCCGCGATTCGGTTTGCTAACGAATCCGATAGTTCACGAATGATGCCCATCCCTTATCTCCTCACTTTCTGGCTTCTGCTTGCAACCGATACAACGTATTGAGTGCATCGAGCGGTGTCATGTTAATCAAATCAAGCGTCGCAATCGTTTCCTTGACAGGATCCGGTTCTGCGAACAGGCTCAGCTGATCGATTGGTGCCTCGAGTACTGGCGGCGTGACGTCGGCCGGTGGTTTGACGCCTTGATCAGCTTGCTCGAACTCAGACAATAGCACTTCTGCCCGCGAAATCAAGGTTTCCGGTAAATCTGCGAGACGGGCGACATGAATCCCGTAGGATTGATCGGCTTTCCCGTCCCGGACTTCATGTAAGAACACGACCCGCCCGTTTTGTTCGACGGCGCGGACGTGGACGTTCGCAAGCTTCGCAATCGTTTCCTCAAGCACCGTCAACTCATGGTAGTGGGTCGAGAAGAGGGTTTTTGCGCCGACCGAATCGGCAATGTGCTCGACAATCGCTTGGGCGAGAGCCATTCCGTCATACGTTGACGTGCCCCGACCAATTTCATCCAGCAAGATAAGTGACCGATCCGTCGCTCGTTCCAATGCCTCTTGTGTCTCGACCATCTCGACCATGAACGTCGATTGTCCACTGACTAAATCATCCGCTGCCCCAATCCGGGTGAAGATTTGATCGAAGACTGGAAGTTCTGCCCGTGACGCTGGGACGAACGAACCGATCTGGTGGAGTAAGGCAATCAAGGCGAACTGGCGCATATAGGTCGATTTACCGGACATGTTCGGTCCCGTAATCAATAACATTTCACGCGCTTCGTCTAATGCGATTCCGTTTGCGACATATTCCCCGCGTGGTAAGACCGTCTCGATGACCGGATGACGGCCGTCTTCAATCGCTACGCTTCGACCGTTCGTCGTCACCGGACGAACGTAATCATGTGTTTCGGCGATTTCCGCGAGCGCGACGAGGACGTCGAGTTCCGCAATCCGGCGGCTGACCCGTTGCAAGCTCTCAATGTGTGTTTTGACTTGGTCACGGACACCACAGAAGAGTTCATATTCCATCGTGATACTTTTTTCTTCCGCTCCGAGAATCAAGGCTTCTTTTTCTTTCAATTCCGGCGTGATGTAACGCTCAGCATTCGCAAGCGTCTGTTTTCGTTCATACCGTCCTTCTGGGAGCAACTTGGCGTTGGCACGTGATACTTCGATGTAATACCCAAACACACGGTTGTAGCCGATTTTTAACGTTTTAATGCCCGTCGCCTGCCGTTCACTCGCTTCGAGTGTCGCAAGCCACGTCTTCCCGTCTTTTGAAGCCGTCAGCAATTCATCGAGCTCAGCGTTAAAGCCGGTCCGGATCATCCCACCGTCCTTTGTTGAAATCGGTGGGGCTTCGACGAATGCCGCATCAAGCAACGCCGTTAGCTCGTCATGCGGATCAAGTCCAATCGCTAATTGCCCGAGACGCTGGCTGAGCAGTTCTTCGAGCGCTGCCTGTATCCGTGGAATCAATCGTAACGTCGTTTTCAGTTGGACGAGATCACGGGCAGAAGCCGTTCCGTAGCCGACTTTTGCGACGAGTCGCTCGAGATCATAGACTTCTCTTAACGTATCTTTCAACTGGTGCCGCTCAAAGTAGTGTCCAAGCAGTTCTTCGACCGCGTCGAGCCGCTCCGTAATCGTCTGTTCCGACAAGAGCGGTTTTTCAAGCCAACGCTTAAGCATCCGGCCGCCCATCGCTGTTCCCGTGATGTCGAGTAATCCAAGCAACGAACCCTTTTTGTCGCCTGTTCGTGCAGAGCGGACGAGTTCAAGGTTTTTGACCGTATTCGGCTCGAGCTGCATAAAGTCCGTCGCTTCGTAGACGAGCGCCGGTTGCAAGTGCGACAAGGCACGTTTTTGCGTATCATGCATGTAGGCATAGAGGACAGCGAACGCATCCGCTTGTGCCGCGTCGATCGCCCGGTCACCGTGTGGATGACTTTCACGGCGCGTGCTTTCCGTCAACGGGATCCGTAACGACTGTAATGCTGCTGTGTGCTCCGGATTCGTCACGACGATTTCCCGGGGCAAGATGATACTCAGTTCCTTGATGACGGCGTCGAGCGAAGTAACACTCGTCAAAGCACTCTCGCCTGTCGAGACGTCCCCGCGGGCAATCCCGAACCGTCCTTCCTGTTCAGCGATTGCGACGAGGTAACGGTTTTCCTTTTCCGTTAAGGACGACATTAACGTACCCGGTGTGATGACTTGAATAACTTCTCGTTTGACGAGTCCTTTCGTCAACTTCGGATCTTCGACTTGATCACACAGAGCGACTTTATATCCCCGTTCAATCAATTGTTCGATGTACCCGTTCGCCGCATGATGCGGCACGCCGCACATCGGAATCGGATGTTCAGCATTCTTCCCGTTCTTCGCCGTCAACGTCAGCTCCAGTTCATGGGCCACTTGTTTGGCATCATCAAAAAACAATTCATAAAAATCACCGAGTCGATAAAATAAAAAGGCATCCGGATAATCCGCCTTAATTGAAAAATATTGTTTCATCATTGGTGTGTTGTGTACTGCTTCCATCTTTCCACCTCATTCGTAGAAAAAGCCGACGGATTTCCGTCGGCTTCCCCATTCGTTTCATTGATTAATAGCCGCAACCGCCGCTTTTGTTTTCAGCTTCCATCCCACTGCCCGTTTTTCCAGCTAAGACATCGCCATCCGTTGCTTCGATGATTTGATCCGTAATCCCGTTCGAGATTGTCACCGTGATGTACTGAAGTAAGCCGTTGACTTCTTCTTGCGACTCTTGGAACTGTTGGACGACCGGCATCTCATCGAGCTCAGCAAATAATTTATCCAGTTTTGCTTCAACACGCGCGAGTGCCTCTGTTTTTCCGTAGTGCTGGCAGTTGACTGCCTCTTTTTGGAGGAACTTGATTTGTTTCATCATCTTTTGGACTTTTTCGTTGCCATTGATGTTGGCCTCTGCCGCTTTAAACCGTTCGACTTCTGACGTTTCAGAAATCATTTTCGCGATTTCATTTGCTTTTTCGATGATTTGTTCATCTGTATACATACACATTCGTCCCCTCTATGTCGAGCGGTCAGACCGCTACTCGTCGTTTCTGCGAACGATGACTCGTTCTGTCGCATTCATTATACCGTTCTCACTAGAGGGTGACAAGAATAGTTCCTTATTCAATCGAACGCCACAATAAGTAAGCAGCGTGACTGCGGTACGGGGCAAATTGTTCGGCGAGAACAATCGCTTCATTGACAGTCGGACGAACGCCATTCAAGCGTTCGAATGCCCGCAAGATTCCGATATCGGACGCCGGAAATAAATCTCTGCGTCCGTATCCGAACATCAACACATTTTGGACCGTCCAGGGACCGACGCCTTTTAAGGCAATCAATTGTTCCGCGATGACCGCATCTTCCGCCTGACGGAGTTGTTCAAAGTCAAGATTTGCGGTCGCCGCCCGTAACAAATAATCGACTTTACGACCCGATAGCTGCAGCGCCCGAAGTTGTTCTTCCGAAGCACCCGCAAGTTCAGCTTGCGTCGGCGGAAAAACGACGCCGTCGATTGTCGTCCCGAATGTCCGAAAAACCCGGTCTGTCAAGACACGTGCGAACGACAGGTTGATTTGCTGATGGATAATGGAGCGAATCAATGCTGTAAACGGATCAACATCGAGCACAAGCCGTTCCGCACCAAACGTTTCAACAATCGGTGCCAGCGTCGTCCGCTTTAATTCAAGGGCCGGGTTCGATTCATCTAAACGAAACCGCCGGCGCATCGCGTCGACCATCGGTTGTTTTGGTCCATCCCCCGCCAACACGATCGTTCGACGATCGTCCGCCCGGATTTGACCAATCCACGGCACTTCGTCGATACGAATTGGAATCCGTAAGGCATCTGCCGATTGTTGCTGTAACGAATCATTCAACAGGCGGGTCCGGACGCCCTCAAAATCATAATCAGTCGTCAATGTTACTTCTTGTTGCCACATCAGAAGTCTCCTTTTACGCAAAAAATAGTTTGACTCCACCTAAAATTAAACCGATGAAAAATCCACAAATCGCTCCGTTGACCCGAATCCATTGTAAGTCGTTTCCGACTTTATCCTCAATCATATGAATCAACGTTTCCGTATCGAACCGGTTCAAGTTCTCACGGACGAGTCCGCCAATCCGCGCATGGTTTTGGTCGACGAACCGGACGAGTTGGTCTTTCATCCAGCGGTCGCTCTCCTCTTTGAACGTCGGATGGTGTTCCCACTCATCAAGCGCCTGGTTCATTAAAGGCAGTGCCCGTTGTTCCCAAAATGCATCTGATATAAAGTACGTCTCTAGCTCTGCGATGCCTGACGTGTAGGCACGATCGAGGATCGGCTCTAAATCAATCCGTTCGATTTCTTGCATCTTCCACGCATCGATTTTCCCTAATCGGACATCATCTTGTGCGAGCTGTGCCAAATTCCGACGGATGTGATCGATGATCGCCAACCGATTTGGATGATGGACGTGTTTCATGTCTTGAATCACACTCAAGAGGACACTTTGGATGACAAGGCTGAGGCGTTCCTCCGAATAGACTTTTTGGACCGTCTTCGCTGTCACCCGTAAGAAAGTATTTTTTTCTTGATCAATCATTGCCTGATAGGCAAGTCGTCCGATTTGATCGCGGATGACGGGGTCCTGCAAGAGTTTTTGTCCGTAACCGAGCAGTTGATCAATCGCCAACTCATCGAGTCGGCGCTCATCGTTTAAATCGATTAAGCGATCGGCTAATTTCTTCGCCGGGTAAGCACGAATCGTTTCAACGATTCGCTCATCGACCGCCTTGATGATTGATGCCCGTGGAAGCTTTCGTAAAATCCCGATCAATAGTTCCGTCACGGTCGATCGAAACGCTGGGACTAACACAAGTGAACGTAATAATTTGATGAAGCGATCTGCAAGCGTCATGTGGCGCAGCTTTTCGACGATGCTTTCTTTGTTCAATAAATCTTTTTCGAGCATCTGGACAATCGATTCGATGACCCGTTCCCGATTTTTCGGCAGCAAGTTCGTATGTGGAATCTTTAAACCGAGCGGATGACGGAACAGGGCTGTAATCGCGAACCAATCGGCGATTCCACCGACGAGACCGGCCTCAAAACCACTTTGAAGCCAAAAAATCCAAGCATTTTCTTTAAACGGTAGCGACGCGACAAAACCGACTGCCATAAAAATCAACGAGACGGTCGCGAGGCGTCGTGTCGAAGATTTTGGTGTGTTCACCTCGTGTTGCAAAACACTTCCTCCTTTTCGTAGAAAGGGATTGATTGAGCGTATAGTTGATTATACGTTACCCCATTTTGATAAGTTTCGACAAGAAAGAGCCCCAGCCTCACCTGACTGGGACTCATTATGTAATTAAAACGTGTAATCTCCGAATTTTTTGCCGTCCCACGTCGCCGTTGCGGTTGATACGAAATAGACTAATCCGTTTCCGAATGTGTTCTCCATTAAAGAAACAAGCTGTTGTCCGTTCGTTTGTTCGACAAATGCTAACCGAACCTCTTCCTTGCCTTGATAAATTCGTTCATAGACACTCAGTCCTCGGGCATTGATGAACGTTCGTGCCGTTGCAAAAACAATCGGCCCGACTTCCGGACGACGCTCCTGGATGAAGAGTTGACATTTTTCCTCAAAGGGATTCACGCGATTCACTCCTTCTCTCTTTTTATGGTCATGACTACTTACTTCCCGTCTCTCCCCCATCATAATCCTGTTCTGACAAAAAAGCGACCATTCGGCCGCTTCTTTCATCATTTCACAAAGTCATTCAAATCTTGACACCTAACTGTCTGGCGACATGAATCGCTGACGTCGACGCACCGATTGTCCCTGCCCCCGGAAAGGCGGTATCGCCAATGACGTAGAGATTCGGGACACCGGTCCGAAATGATGCCGCGCGGAACAAACTCGTTGAACGCAATTGCGGATAACCGCCGACGCCACCGTCCGGTCGTGACGTGTAACGCACCCAGGCGCCCGGTCCACCAGGATGACGTTCGATTGCCTGCTCGCGAAAGCCGGGAAACTCCTGTTCGACAATCGTTTCAAATACATCCTGCATTCTTTCGATCTGATGCCCGTAATGTACGTTGTCCGTAGCATCAAAGTAACCAATCGGGACGTGACAGGACATCGTCAATGTCCGTACGCCCTCCGGAGCCCGTTTTACATCACTCGAACGTGATAATGACAAAAAGGCATGACCCGATGGTAACCGTTCATCGTGAATTTGTCGAAAGGCACTATCGGATGTAACCAATTTTTCCGGAAAGGCAGCATAATACGTGAATGTGGCCCATTGCGCCAGTTTCCTTTGTCTTGCGTACGTCCGTTTAAGCGTCCGTAAAAGAGGTGGACTGACGAGACGCTGCATCGCTTCGAGTGGGAGCGCACCGATGACGACATCCGCTAGCAATAGACGACCGCGACGATCTTCTAGTAAAAAACCATCTGCCGTTTGCATGACCGACGTGATTTTACGACCAAGTAACATCGTCGCGCCGTCATGTTCTGCCGATTCTTTCAGGATTTCTGCGACTCGATAAAGACCGCCCGGCACATAGTACGCACCGTCGTGATAAATCGATAAGGCAACGGCACCGAGTAACGCGGACGCTTCCTGACCGGTCTGCATACTGTCTAATAAAATCCCGTCCACCAGCCGAGCGAAAACCGATCCTTCCAACCCATGGCGCCGTAACACTTGTCCGACGGTCTGTGTGACGTACGGAAGTAAAGGCAGGCTCGATTGCGCTTCTTTTATTATCAACTGTGCATCGTACAAAGTTCGTACAGGTAGTGCCGGAAGTGACTCCATCAACGGAGCGACATGACGTTGAATCTTATCGATTTCTTCAAAAAATGCGCCGATTTGCTGCGCCTGTTGTGGGAATACATCCTGTAGTTCCCCGATGAATCGAGCACGGTCACGGTAATAGGCAACATCGTGCCCGTCGATTTTAATCGTCATCACAAGATCAAGTAACTCCGTTTCGACATCTAACCCCAAGTGTTGCAAAACCCGGTCATGAATGCCGCCTCGTTGAAAGCCCATCCCGAGTGTCGCGCCGACCGGGTACGTCAAGTCTTTCCGGGTGAATTTGCCTGCGGAGCCCCCCCATTCGCGACTTCCTTCAAGCAATGTCACGTCATGCCCTTCTCGAGCGAGGAGTGCCGCCGCTGTCACGCCGGCAATCCCTCCGCCAATAATCGCGACGCTTTTCATTGATCGTCCTCCTCTTCCAAGACTAGATTTTCTTTAAATAAGAAATCGCGTACTTCGCGGAAGACCGGTTCGCGCCGGTGAATCGTGAAGTGATCATACTTATATGACTTCGTCTGGATGTTGTCCGTATAATCTTCGAGCGTGAACGAACTGTCTAACGGAATCAAATTGAAGTCGCCTCCTTTGGCACCGAAGGAGTAAACAAGGACATCACGCGGCCATGTCTCGAGCCGCGCTTTCAACCGCTCGATCGCCTTTGAGTTCTCTGCTAAATCCTGAATCGCCGGACTGTTCGTATTCGTCCCGAACGGAGCAAGCGTCAAGCCGAGCGTTGCATAATTTGATCCACCAATCGGTGCATCAAGCGTGACGACTTTTCGAATCGTATACGGAAGATTTTCATTCAACGTATATTCGACGACGTCGACTCCGCCCATACTGTGACCAACAAGTTGGATGTCGGTAAACGTCGCCTTTTGTTGCTTGTCATACTGAGCGATCGCGGCTTCAAGCCACGTCTGTTGCTGCGCAAGGCTTGCTTCATCGTCTTCGAAGATGATACGAACGAGTGGGAAGCCGGTCGACGAGTCCTTGACTTTACAAGTTACCTTCCCGGTCCGATCAACATCACATCGCCCTCCTTCATCCGCCAACTTTTTTTCCGTAAAGTTTTCAATCATCGGTAAGAAGGTGCGTTCCGTCCCGAACAAGCCATGCACCATGAACGTCGGGACAATCTCCCCCTTCGATTCCGTCACGATTTGCGTTGTCGGCGGCGGGGCACTGGCCGTCTCGTCAGCAAATATTAACCAAGCACCACCTCCGAGTAACAGACAAACGAGTAGCGAGATACTGATTGTCTGAAGTTGCTTGCGGCGTAATTTCCGCACGTGGTGGATGATCCAAAACGTCAAGAGACCGAGTCCGATTAATAAGACGACCCCCGTGATAATCCAGCCCGTCGGATTCGGAACGTATGCCACGAGTTGCAATTGATTGTCTTTCGTCCCGTATAATTTCCACGAGACGTCATTGTAGTTCGCCCAGTCGATTTTCTCCGCATTTTGCAAAGCGACGACTTCCGGGACGTGCAGTTTAATCTCGATGTCCGCTTGGCGGATGTAACGATCGGCTAACTTTTTAACTTGACCTGTAGGATGATAGCCCTTGATATTTAAGCGATCGATACTTAAGTCGATGTTCGTATTTAAACGGTACGTATTAAACCAAAAGCCTTCATGCTTGTCCACATCATACGTCGTATCGGGCGGAATCAAGATTCCCCCGACACCTGTCTTCCATTCATCTTTAATCGAGGCCAAATCTTCAAGGTTCGCGAAGGTTTTTTCCATACGAAGTCCTTCATAGTCGTCCTTCGTTTTGAAGGTCGACGCTGCATAGCCGTTTTTTTCAGCCTGCTTCGCATACATCTCCCAGTCCGGATTAAAGTTCAATAATCGTGCGACCGGATGTTCTTTTGCTGCATACGTCGTCTTCAAGGTGACACTTTGATCCAGATGGACAGTCGCATCATACTGAATGCGAATGCAGCCACCGAGCAAAAACGTCAGCATCAACAGCGACGCCAGCAACAGCTTTTTTTGAATCGTCATAAAGCACGTGCACTTCCTTTCTGAAGTTCTCTTTTCCCTATCATACAATCGAAAAAACAGCCGAATCAATCATCGGCTGTTTTTCTATCCTGTTAAATCAAGTTTAATTCTTGTCCGACTTGTTTGAAGGCTTCGATTGCTTGTTCTAAATCGCCACGCGTATGCTCTGCCGTAACGATTGTCCGGACACGTGCTTTCCCTTTGGCAACGGTTGGGAAGGCAATTCCTTGTGCGAAGACGCCGTGAGCACGCAGTTGATCGGACAACTTATGACAAAGCGCTTCGTCCCCGACGATGACCGGTGTGATCGGCGTCGTCGATGTCCCGATGTTAAAGCCAAGATCACGTAGTCCTTGTTTGAAGAACTCTGTATTTTCCCAAAGACGATCGAACAGTTCCGTCTCTTCTTCCATTACCCGCAGTGCTTCCCGGTTTGCTTCGACGACTGCCGGCGGATGTGATGTCGAGAAGAGGAACGGGCGCCCTTTATGGATTAAGTAATCTTTAACATGCTGTTCACACGCGACATACCCGCCAAGGACACCAATTGCTTTCGACAAGGTACCGACTTGGAGGGCGACACGACCGTCAAGCTCGAAGTGGTTGACCGTCCCGCGACCACTTTTTCCTAAAACGCCTGAGGCATGCGCGTCATCGACCATGACAAGCGCATCGTACTTTTCTGCGAGTTCGACGATTTCCGGAAGTGGTGCGATGTTACCGTCCATCGAGAAGACGCCGTCCGTGACGACGAGTCGTATCCGCGCGTCTTGCGTCTCTTGGAGCGCTGCTTCAAGATCAGCTAAGTCGACGTGTTTGTAAATGCGGCGTTTCGCTTTCGTCAAGCGAATCCCATCGATGATCGAAGCATGATTAAGGGCATCGGAAATGACGACATCCTCTGGTCCGAGCAGTGCCGACAAGACACCGAGGTTCGTTGCGAATCCCGACTGGAATACAAGTGCTGCTTCCGTATGTTTGAATGTTGCAAGTTCCCGCTCGAACGCTTCATGCATTTCGAGTGTTCCCGCGATCGTCCGGACCGATCCTGTCCCGGCACCGAATTCAAGCGCTGCATCCGCTGCCCGTTTTGCGAGACGCGGGTGCGCTGCGAGTCCGAGATAATTGTTTGAAGATAGTTGAATCAGTTCTTTTCCATCAATCGTCACACGATTGTGTTGTGCACTTTCGAGTGGTACGAGCTTGCGGTACGTCCCCGCCGCTTTCATTTCCTCTAATTCTGTTCGTAAGTGTTCGAAACCCATTAATTCGTCCCCCTTGGTTGTAGTACAACTTTTCCACATTTCCCTTGGCGCATCAATTCGAAGCCTTCTTCGAATCGTTCGAGCGGTAATGTATGTGTGATTAACGGTTTGACATCGACCTTGCCGCTCGAAAGAAAGGCTGATACTTGGCTCCATGTCTCGTACATCTTCCGCCCCGTGATTCCTTGGACGCGGACCCCTTTAAAGACGACATGGTTCGTCAAGTCGATTTCAACCGGTTTGACGGGCAGACTTAAGATGTTGACATCTCCGCCTGCCGTCACCATTTCAAAGGCTTGACTGATCGCGACCGGATGACCACTCATCTCGCAGACGACATCGATTCCGTCGCCGTCCGTCATCATCATGATCCGTTCGATGACATCATCATGGCGTGAATCAAGAACGACATCTGCGCCCATCGTCTTCGCAAGCTCTAACCGATACGGATTGACATCAATCGCGACGACTTCCGCTGCCCCTGCCGCTTTCGCGACCGAAACGGCCATCAAACCGATTGGACCACAGCCGACGATGGCGACCGTCTTGGCACTGACGTCGCTTGCAAGTACCGTGTGGACGGCATTTCCCATCGGTTCTTGAATCGACGCGATGCTTGCCGGCATTTCTTCCGGATTGACCCAGAGGTTTTCTTCCGGCATGACGACGTACTCGGCAAAACAGCCTTGCGTATCGACACCGATGATTTTCGTATTTTTACAAATATGATACTGTCCCCGTAAACACTGTTTACATTGATGACAGACGATGTGTGTCTCAGCTGAAACATGATCCCCAAGCTTCAGACGTTTTGTCCCTTCGCCGAGTTCGACGACTTCTCCCGAAAACTCATGTCCGAACACGTATGGCGGATTGACACGAGACGCGGCCCAGGCATCCCATTCGTAAATGTGGACGTCTGTCCCGCAAATTGAAGTCGCTTCAACGCGAATCAATACTTCACCGCGTCCCGGGACAGGAACCTCGACTTCTTTCAAGACCGCTCCAAAACCACGCTCTTCTTTGACGAGTGCCCGCATCGTTTTCGTTTGCGTCGTCTGTTCTTCCATCGTCACTAATTTTGTCATATTTCCCCGACTCCTTCATGGGTCTTACCTGTTTCTCTAATCGGTAATGACCAAATGTTTAGCATCCCCAAAAACCAAACCATCATTCGACTCTATTTTACATGAATTCCGCAGCGAGTTGGTTAAATGTTTTTTGATTCATTTCAAGATCGGCAAACGTCAGTCCCGTCTCATCATACCCATCGATTTGTGACTGATAGTCGAGCCGCAAATCATCTTGATAAATCAGACCCATGACGAGTCCGTCGTGCTCATGGACGACGCGTTTCGCTGTATCGAGATTTGTTGCATCATACCCCTCAATCTCGTCCAGCTTCGTCAAATTTTGTTTGAACCAATCGTACGTGTTGACCTTGTTAAACGTCACACAGGGACTGAAGACATTAATGAAGGCGAACCCTTTATGTTCCGTCGCTTGTTCAATCAGCCGTGTCAATCCTTTCAAGTCGTTCGAGAAACTTTGGGCGACGAACGTCGCACCGGCAGTCAAAGCAAGCTCGACCGGTGAAATGCTCTTCTCAATCGAGCCTTTCGGTGTTGACTTCGTTTTGAATCCGGGAGCTGACGTCGGTGATGTTTGCCCCTTCGTCAAGCCGTAGATTTGATTGTCCATGACAATGTACGTCATGTCGACATTTCGTTTGAACGCATGAACCGTATGCCCCATTCCGATTGCAAAACCGTCCCCGTCCCCGCCGGACGCGATGACTGTCAATTCCCGGTTCGCCATCTTGACGCCTTGGGCAATCGGGAGCGAACGACCGTGGACACCATGAAACCCATAGGTGTTGATATAACCAGAAATGCGGCCGGAACAGCCGATTCCAGAAATCAAAGCCAGTTCTTCCGGCTCAAGACCGACGTTCGCGACGGCACGTTGAATCGCTGCTTGAATTGAGAAGTCACCACATCCCGGACACCAGTTCGGTTTGACATCATTTCGAAAATCTTTAAAGGTTGCCATTAAAAACGCCTCCTGCTACTACCTGTTCTACGACTTCTGCCGGATAGAACGGATCACCGTTGAATTTCAAGATATGTTCAATCTTGTCTGCGAACCCACAGTTCATCTGAATCAGTTTCGCGAGTTGACCGGTCGCATTGTATTCGACGACGACGACTTTTTTCGCCCGCTCAAGATGTGGCCGGACGAGTTCACTCGGGAACGGGTGCATTTGACGAATATGCAAGCGATCGACCTTCATCCCTGCATGCTCTAGACGTGGCATCACTTCTTCAATCGTCCCGCGCGTCGAATTGAAGCCGACGAACAGGATGTCTGGTGTCTGATGCTGTTCCGTCACAAGGACAGCGTCTGCTAGACGGAATTGATTGAGTTTGCGTAAACGTTTCGTCATTTGATCGACCCGGTTCTTCGTTGCTTCCGAGGGACGTCCTTCTTCGTTATGTTCGACGCCCGTCACGTGATGAATCCCGTGTTTCATTCCCGGGACGACACGCGGACTGATCCCGTCTTCCGTCACTTCATACCGTTTGAAGTAGTCTTTCCCGGCAAGTTCCGGTAAGTCGCCTTGCAGTAATTTTCCGCGTCGGATTTCGACACGTTCTAAGTCGAGCGGTTCGACCGATTGTTTTCCGAGCGATAACATCAAGTCGGTCAAAAGGATGACCGGACATTGGTACTCTTCCGCAATATTAAAGGCTTCCGCCGCATCATAAAACGCTTCTTCGACCGTCGACGGTGCAAGGACGACTTTCGGAATCTCGCCATGCGTACTGTAAATCATCGCCATCAAGTCCGATTGTTCTTGTTTCGTCGGGAGTCCCGTTGACGGTCCTCCCCGTTGTGTATCGATGATAACGAGTGGTGTTTCCGTCATCCCGGATAACCCGATGGCTTCCGCCATCAACGACAGTCCTGGTCCAGCTGACGCCGTCAAGGCACGGACACCGGCATAGTTCGCGCCGATCGCCATCGTGACAGCTGCCAGTTCATCCTCTGTCTGAACGACCGTTCCGCCGAACTGTGGTAATTTCTTGATTAAGTACTCCATGATTTCTGACGATGGTGTAATCGGGTAAGCGGCCATCAAGCGGGCTCCCCCTGTCACGGCACCGAGGGCAATCGCATCGTTGCCAATCATGAACATGCGTTGCTTCCCGTCGGCCGGTTCCAGGATGAACCGCTCGGCATCGAGTGCCATCTCTTCAAAAGCAGCTGCTCCTTCCCGAATCGCCGATAAGTTCTTTGCGACCATCTCCGGACCTTTGCGACCAAAAATTTGTTCGACGACGGCTTCAAACCGTTCTGGATCAATTCCGAGAATCGCACTTGAAGCACCGATCGCGACCATGTTTTTCATCAGTGCGGTTCCAAGACCCGCTGCAATTTCCGTAAACGCAATCGGATAGAGATCGGCACGCGAAGCATCCGGATTCGTCGGCTTGAACTTTGCGTCGGCAATGATGATTGCCCCCTGGCGTAACTCGTGGAAATTGACATCGATCGTCTCTTGATCAAATGCCACTAAAATATCGAGATCGTCCGCGACGGTCCGAACTTCATGTGTCGCCACACGAATCTTATTGTTTGTATGTCCACCTTTGATGCGTGAAGAAAAGTGACGATATCCATATAAATAATAACCAAGACGGTTGAGGGCAATCGCAAAAATCTCACCTGTCGATTCGATTCCCTCTCCCTGCTGTCCGCCTACTTTCCATGATAATTGATTGTACATCGACGTTCGCTCCTTCTCTGTCCCCTGAAATGATGGAAGCGTCTTACTTTACTATCCTCCCTCATGATACCGATTTACAGATACTTGTACAATCCTCCCCCGGAAATCCGTTCGTTTTTTTGATTTTCGTCACGACAAAAAGACCATCTACTCTAGCCGAGTAGATGATCACGTGTATTTAGGACCTATGTCCGAACGATCTTAGCGTGGTTCAACGATGAGTTTAATTGCAGTCCGTTCTTCGCCATCAATCATGATGTCGGTAAAGGCTGGGATACAGATTAAATCCATGCCAGCTGGCGCAACGAATCCTCGCGCAATCGCGACCGCCTTAATGGATTGATTGAGTGCACCCGCACCGATAGCCTGAATCTCGACAGAACCTTTCTCTCGAAGCACGCCCGCAATCGCTCCTGCGACGGCGTTCGGATTCGATTTAGCTGATACTTTCAGGGCGTCCATGCAATGTACCTCCCAATCAAAAATGACACTTAATCAAAGAATATCGATTGATCCGTCAAATGAATCCGTTCAATCTTCGTTGCTTTTTTCGTCGCATCATCGATATGAATCAAGACTCCATTTAATTGTTCCCGTCCTTCCGCAACTTCAAACCGAGTTGGAAGCTGTGTCTTAAATTTTCGTAAGACATCATCTTTACGCATCCCGAGGACACCGTCCAGTGGACCTGTCATGCCGACATCCGTGATGTAAGCTGTTCCACCGTCAAGCACACGTTCGTCGGCAGTTTGGACGTGCGTGTGGGTTCCGACGACCGCTTGAACACGTCCGTCAAGATGATAACCCATCGCGATTTTTTCACTCGTTGCTTCCGCATGGACGTCAACGAAAATCGCATCGACTTCCCCTTCGACTTCCGCAATCAACGCGTCAACAGTCCGGAAAGGATCTCCGAGTGCTGGCAAGAAGACCGTTCCTTGGACGTTGATGACGGCAATCTTTTTATTCCCGAC
Source organism: Exiguobacterium sp. s133 (assembly GCF_018618595.1). NCBI lineage: Bacteria > Bacillati > Bacillota > Bacilli > Caryophanales > Exiguobacterium > Exiguobacterium sp. s133. The sequence goes on along the minus strand of NZ_JACSMK010000013.1, from coordinate 82,709 downwards.
CTTTAAGACCATCATGCCACGACCTGGTGTTCCTTCCGGATAGTTTGCTGGACGGACAATCCGGTCAGCGTCATCAATCCAGTCGAAAATGTCCCGATTGTCAAACGTATGATTTCCCATCGTGACGCCGTGGAAACCAAGTTCGAGTAATTGGTGATAAATTGATTTCGTGATGCCACGACCGTGTGCTGCATTTTCACCGTTGACGAGCATGACGGTTGGATTGTATTTCGACTTCAGACGTGCCGTAAATTGTTGTAAGATGTGTCGACCTGGTGCGCCAACGACGTCTCCGATAAATAAAATCTTCATGCTAATTCCTCCAATACATTAAAAAAGTGGCGGTCGCCCGCCACTTTGCTTATTTTGCGTATTCGACTGCTCGTGTTTCCCGAATGACCGTGACCTTGATATGACCCGGATAATCGAGTTCTTCTTCGATTTTCTTCCGGATATCACTCGCCATCTTGTGTGCTAAGACATCATCGACGACGTCAGGACGGACGATAATCCGAACTTCACGACCGGCTTGAATCGCAAATGATTTTTCAACACCATCGAATGATTCTGAAATTTCTTCCAAACGTTCGAGGCGTCGAATGTAACTTTCAAGCGTTTCTTGTCGTGCACCTGGACGTGCTGCTGACAGTGCGTCTGCTGCCGCGACAAGGACGGAGATGACCGAAGTCGCTTCCGTATCACCATGGTGAGAAGCAATCGCATTGATGACTGTCGGATGCTCTTTGTACTTCGTACCGAGCTCGACACCAATCTCAACATGACTTCCTTCCACTTCATGGTCAATCGCTTTTCCGATATCGTGCAGGAGACCTGCCCGTTTCGCAAGCGTGACATCTTCACCAAGTTCCGCTGCCATCATTCCCGCAAGATGCGCGACTTCAAGTGAGTGGAACAAGACGTTTTGTCCGTAACTCGTCCGGTATTTCAAGCGGCCGAGAATCTTGACGAGATCCGGGTGAATTCCATGAATCCCGACATCATATGTCGCTTCTTCTCCGATTTCGCGAATTCGCTCATCGACTTCGCGACGTGATTTGTCGACCATCTCTTCAATCCGTGCCGGATGAATTCGACCGTCTTGGACAAGCTTTTCAAGCGCCATCTTCGCCACTTCACGACGAATCGGATCAAATCCAGACAAGATAACAGCTTCCGGTGTATCATCGATGATTAAATCGATTCCCGTTAACGTTTCAAGTGTCCGAATGTTACGACCTTCACGACCGATGATTCGACCCTTCATCTCATCATTCGGTAGGTTGACGACAGATACCGTCGTCTCAGCGATATGTTCAGCGGCGAACCGTTGAATCGCGAGGGACAAGATGTTACGTGCTTTCTTGTCGGCTTCTTCTTTTGCTTTTTGTTCGATTTCTTTTTGTAGCATTGCCGCATCATGCAGCGCAGCTTGTTTTGTCTCATCCATGATGATAGCGCGCGCTTCGTCTTGCGAAAGATTCGCAACACGTACGAGCTCTTGGCGACCTTCTTCATACAGATCCTCAACTTTGCGTTCTAACGCTTCAGCTTGTTGCTTCCGCTTCGCGATCTCAGCGTCTCGTGTGTTGATTTGATCTTCCTTTCGGTCGATTGAGTCGACACGGCGATCGAGAGTCTCTTCTTTTTGGAGCAAGCGGGCTTCTTGTTTTGTTAGCTCTTGACGACGTTCACGAAGTTCTTTTTCTACTTCATTGCGAAGTTTAAAGGCTTCGTCTTTCGCTTCGAGTAATGCTTCTTTTTTCGTTGCTTCCGCTGACACTTGTGCCCGTTCGACGATTTTTGTCGCTTCGGTTTCCGCGCCTTGAATCTTTGCTTCAGCAATCGATTTCCGCAAGAAGTAGCCTACGATGAATGCGATGAGCAAAGTGAGGAGAAGTATGATAATCCAAGTTATTGTATCCATGGGTTCACCTCCCCTTTGCAAGGTGTTTCTTAGTTCATTTCGGTTTTTCATCGAAGCTGTCTAAAAAACGTACATCTATATTGTAAGGATAGCACTCGTTCATTGTCAACGAACGGGCGGGAAAGAATTCCTTTGTTTTCCTCTTTTCAACAAAAAACACCTTGAATCGAAGTAACTTCAACGAAAAATCTAAAAAAAGATAACGTTCACTCCAGCGAGTAAACGTTATCGATTGTTCGATTCACCTTCAAGAAGGAACCGCCTCTATATTATTCTGCGAATAGATCTTCTGTTTCTTCTTCTACTTCCGCATCAAGTGCACGTTCAACAAGACCGTGGTGCTCACGAATCAAGCGTTCGACTTCCTCAGCGACCTCCGGATGCTCGACCATGTATTGTTTCGCGTTTTCACGTCCTTGACCGAGACGTTCTGAATTATAAGAGTACCATGCACCACTTTTTTGAACGATATCGAGATCCGTCCCGATGTCGATTAACTCACCGACTTTAGAAATCCCGAGACCATACATGATATCAACTTCTGCTTGTTTGAATGGTGGTGCAATTTTATTTTTAACGACTTTGATTTTTGTTTTATTCCCGACGATATCCGTTCCATTCTTCAATGCTTCCGCACGACGAACTTCAAGTCGAACAGACGAGTAGAATTTCAAGGCACGTCCACCTGGAGTCGTTTCTGGGTTCCCGAACATGACACCGATTTTTTCACGGATTTGGTTGATGAAGATGACAATCGTCTTCGATTTGTTTGTTGCACCAGACAACTTACGTAATGCCTGACTCATCAAACGTGCTTGAAGACCTACGTGGGAATCACCCATTTCGCCTTCGATTTCAGCTTTTGGTACGAGCGCTGCAACCGAGTCGACGACGAGCACGTCTACTGCACCTGAACGGACGAGGGCTTCAGCGATTTCAAGTGCCTGTTCCCCTGTATCCGGTTGTGATAACAATAACTCATCAATGTCGACACCAAGTTTATTTGCGTAGGCTGGATCTAACGCATGCTCTGCGTCGATGAACGCTGCCTGACCGCCTTGTTTTTGTACTGCTGCAATCGCGTGGAGCGCAACAGTCGTTTTACCAGAAGATTCTGGACCGTATACTTCGATTACCCGTCCACGTGGATATCCACCTGCACCGAGAGCTATATCTAATGTGATTGATCCAGAAGAAATAACAGATACTTTCTGGTCTGCATTTTCACCTAGTTTCATGATTGAACCTTTACCAAATTGCTTCTCTATCTGGCGTAATGCCATTTCAAGTGCTGCTTTACGATCACTCACGTAGCAGGCCTCCTTCTATTTATCTTACTGAGATTATTGTACTTCTTTTGAGACCGAATGACAAGCTTTTTACGAACATTTATTCGCATACTTGGAATTATTCTTATTTCGGTTGAACGGCAATTTTCTTAAGGTATTTCAACAGAAGGAAGTACGCATCTTTTACAGAACGTAATCTAATCATACCACGGTCGAATGCTGGGTAGGTAAATTCAACGACCTCCGTTCCGTCCGGTGTTGCTAGGGCGCAATAGACCGTTCCGACTGCTTTTCCACTATTACTCGTCGGTCCCGCTTCCCCTGTCAACGCAATAGCAAGATTCGATTGATAGAGACGTCTCGCTCCTTCAGCCATCGCAATCGCGACGTCAGCGCTGACGGCCGTTTGTTCGCGCAGCAAGGTTTCGCTAACGCTTAACAGGTTACGCTTCGCTGCATCGTCATAGACGACGGCACCTCCACGAAAGCTGTTGCTTGCTCCCGCAATGTCAGTCAAACCGCTCGCAAAAGCTCCTCCTGTTAAAGATTCCGCTGCCGCAAACGTCACGCCTGCCTCTTCACAAGTCCGTAAGACTACTTCCGGTAAACTCGTTTCGCCATAGCCATAAAAGTACTCCTCGACTTCCGCAAGGACAAGTTGTTCGAGTTCGTCAAGCATCTCGATGGCAACTTGTTCCTGCGCCGCTTTCGCCGTCAAACGTAACCGTACTTCAGCAAGTTCCGCATACGGTGCGATCGATGGATTTTGTGAGGAACGAATCAAATCGGTCAATCGGTCGTTCAGTGCCGATTCCCCGATTCCGAAAAAGCGAAGTGTTCTCGATTTGATGGTTTCCTGTCCAAACAAATGATCAAAATGATCGGCGATGATTTGCTTCATTTCCCGCGGGACACCTGGTAATAAGATATATTGGTGGTCAGCCGTCTTCAGCGACATCCCTGGCGCGAGACCCGCACCGTTCGAAAGGACATCCGCCCCTTCAATGACCAGCGCCTGTTTTTTTTCATTATCCGTCATCATGCGACCACGTGTTTTCAAAAAACCTTCAATCCGGCTGTACGCGACTTCGTCAACTTGCAAACGACGTCCAAGCAGCTTAGCGAGCACTTCTTTCGTCAAATCATCTTCCGTCGGCCCAAGTCCCCCCGTGATGACGAGGAGGTCGGCACGTGCTTGCGCCTGTTTGAAGACGTCCGTCATCCGCGCCTCATTATCGCCGACGACACTATGATAATGGACATCGATGCCGCAACTCGCGAGCCATTCCGAGAGGTACTGTGCATTCGTATTGGCGATTTCTCCTAATAATAGTTCACTTCCGACTGCTATGATTTCTGCTTTCATCTTCATTCCCCGCTTTCAAAAGTATATAAAAAGACTGTCCGATTTAGCGAACAGCCTTGTTTGAGATAAGTTACATCGATTTCGTGATTAATTTAATGTTTTTTGAGAAATACTCAACGCCTGAGTAAATCGTTAAGATTAACGCCAGCCACATCGTAATTTCAGCAAACGGGATATTGAGTAATGCGAATCCGATATCGTGAAGCAAGAAAGCGATGATTGACGTCAGTTGAACCCATGTCTTCGCCTTGCCTGAGTTTCCGGCTGCTAAGACGATTCCTTCGTCTGATGCGACGAGACGAAGCCCTGTCACGGCAAACTCACGGCAGAGAATGATGACGACGACCCAAGCTGCAACGAAATCGAGCTCTACAAGGTAAACGAGTGCAGCTGCGACTAACATCTTATCAGCGAGTGGATCCATAAACTTTCCGAAATTTGTGACTAACTTATTTTTACGTGCCAAGTAACCATCCAACCAGTCCGTGATGGCAGCAACTGAAAAAATCATCGCCGCAACAAAGTGAGAAACCGGAAGTTCGGCACCGAGAACGTCCCATTGACCCCAGTTTGGGTCGATGGCGAGTACTGCGACAAAGACAGGAATTAACAAGACACGTAATACCGTCAATTGATTAGGCAAGTTCATTCTGGTATCCTCCTCCTTTTTATGTAAGATCAGTAGCTATGCCGTCTTACGGCGTAGCTACTTTCTTCAAGTAAATATTTTGAACGAGGAGCGAACGGTTAAGTTTGAGCTCCTGGTCATTGACGACGATTTTATCGATGCCTTTAATTGAACCGATGCGAATCCGAATCAAATCTGTTTTCGCATCTTTGACGACGACCGGGTTCGGATCGGACGCATTGATATGGTCTGGCGCGAGCGCCTCTCCTTCAAGCGATGTATCACGTACTCCGACAAACGGTGACGGCGATGCATCTTTTTTGATGCTGATCGAGACATCCATCGTTTTATCCGCCGGTACTTCATATGTGATATCTTGCCCAGAGGTCGTTTTCGCCACTAATGGCTTCTTGACTTCCTCTTTCGGTTCTTCTGTCACTTCTTCTTTTGGTTCTTCTTTCGGCTCTTCCGTTGCCGGAACATCCGTCTCCTGACTCGGAGCGTCTCCTTCATCAATCGTCACATCACTCTGTTTCGGTGCTGTCGTATTGGCTTTATCACTCGAATCGAGGAAATTTTGCAACGCATAGTAAAGTGCGACACCAATCGCAAAGATTAACAGGATGATAATGATGTTTGGAATCCACCGTTTGGCAACACTCTTTTTCGGAGCCGTCGACTTCGAATAGGTTGCGCGTCGTGACAACTCGACGACCGGTTGTGCTTCAGGTTCCGGCAAGTCTCGTTTATACGTCTCAAACACTTCGTCTACGTCTAGACCGAGTGCTTCGGCATACGTTTTGATGAAAGCACGTGCATAAAAAGCACCGGGCAATTGATCGTAGGCACCTTCTTCAATCGCGACGATATAGCGCTTTTGAATTTTAGTCGTGCTTTGAATTTGTTCTAGCGAAACGCCTAATGTCTCACGTTGTTCTTTTAAGTAGGTTCCGAGCTCGGTCATCGGTAACACACCTTCCATTTTCATTACTTATTTAAAAATTGAACCATTCATTTCCGCCAAGTGCACGTGGAGGTTCGGTCACGATGATTTCTTCGGTCGTGTTGCGTAATTCAATGATGTAATCGAAATCATCCCACGTGTATTCACTCGACTTAACGAACGCATCCGGATGTTCGACGATTTTCGTCGCTGGCAAACGCATGACTTCACGTAAAATTTGCCAATGGCGCTCATCGAAGTGCCGTTGGGACACAAGGGCATCGATGATGTAGACGTAGTCGCCCGTCCGTTCATCGTCAAATAACGAAGTTCTGACCGTTTGTTTGATTAAAGTCGACGATAAGAACAACCATTTCTTATTTGCACTGACACTTGCTGCGACGATCGATTCTGTTTTCCCGACCCGCGGCATGCCACGGACACCAATCAGCAGATGCCCATCCTGCTTACATAATTCAGCCATGAAATCGACGAGAATCCCTAAGTCTTCTCGAACAAAACGGAATGTTTTTAATTCATCACTACTATGGTCGATATAACGACCATGACGAATCGCAATCCGGTCACGCAACTTCGGCTTCCGGAGTTTGACGATCTCAATCGTCGGCATCGTCTTTAAGATGGCTGCGAGTCGCGGTATTTGATCAGGCTGTTTCGTTTGAAGTAACATGCCGCGGCGCTCACGATCAACACCATTGATCGTGACAATCGAGATATGCAGCATCCCCATAAGTGAGGCAATATCTCCTAGCACCCCCGGACGATCGACATTCAATTCGTACTCAAGATACCACTGTTCGAATTCACCCACTCGCTAGCCCTCCTCGTCTATACGGTTATCCATTCCTCATGTTAAATGATTTTTTGAAAAATGAAAAGCATTCCTCGCTCAATTCTCAAGCGATCACATCCACGCGCCATCAATTTTTAAAATGGCTCCCGAGATATATCCAGCCTCTTCCCCCATTAAAAATGTGATAGCCGAGGCTACTTCTTCTTCCGTCCCGAACCGACCAGCCGGAATCTCCGCTAAGGCTTGTTCGCGATCTTCCTTCGAAAAAACAGCATTCATCGGCGTATCAATCCAACCAGGCGTGACAGCATTGATTCGTCCGTTCATTGCGCCTAGTTCTTTGCTATAGGCTTTTACGAAACCAAGTTGTGCCGCCTTACAGCTCGAATAAACGACTTCCCCGGCTACGCCGAACTCGCCTAAGACACTGCTGACGACAACGATCGACAACGGTGCGGAGAATGGTTTCTTATGTGTCAAGAACTGACTGATGCGAATGAGCGATTCGACGTGCAAGGTCATCATCGATTCAATTGAGTTCGTCGATTGATCGATTAACAGTCCACTAAAGCTCGTCCCGGCGATATGGACGAAACCATCGACTGGTGGCAAACCCTCACAAAGAGAGGCAATCTTTTCCCGATTCGACAAATCGCCTGCGACGATTTCAGTCGTCACAGGCAACTCCTGTACAAATTGCTCAAGCTCGTTTCGGCGTTGATGTGTATGCAAGACAAGTTCATGTCCGGCTGCTGCCAGGCGTCTCGCTGTCGCTAGACCGATGGCACCACTGGCACCTGTAATAAAAATCCGCATCGGTTAGACATATGGTTTGACGATTGAAATCGCTCGGTTCTCAAGCGCAAACAATTCGTCAAAACGTGCTTCAATTTCCTCTTTCGTAATCGAAGCAATCAGTGTCGGCAATGCAAACATGTTCGTGTCCGCTAAAGCATGACGTGAAAACTGATTGGCGATAAATTCCGGCGAATTCAATGCCCGTAAGAATTTCCCTTGCATCATATTCCGCTTCCGGACGACTTCCGTCTCGCTGAACGAGGGACGCTTTGTAAGAAGCTCCTCATACGCTGCGATGAAACGTTCCGGATCTTCCGTTTCCATCCCGAATGTCGCAAAAGCAAATTCTTCTTCGCTCGAATAATCAAAACTGAATGTATCGTCAATCAATCCTTCTTCATACAAGTCGAGATACGTCGACGAGGTTTGATCAAACAGGAGATGTAGGAGTAACTCACTCGTCATTTCTCGGCGGACTTGTTCTTCGCCGCGAAGTGATTCATCCTTATATCCAATCAAGACTTTCGGTGTCTTGACGTCGAGCTCGAGTTCGAATCGCGGACGTGCGACTTCTTTTGGTTCAACGCCGTAATCGCGTTCGATTGCCGGACGGTCTGTATAATCTTTTTTCGCTTGATTTTGTTTGATCAACTCAAGCGTTTCCGTAGGATTGATGTTTCCGACGACAAACAAAACCATGTTTGACGGATGATAGAATGTCCGGTAACACGTATACAAATCATCGGCTGTAATCTTGTCAATCGACTCCGGTGTACCTGCGATGTCAATCCGAACCGGGTGATTCGCGTACATCGATTCGATGAGTCCAAAAAATAGACGCCATCCGGGATTATCTTGGTACATCTGAATTTCTTGCGTAATGATGCCTTTTTCCTTCTCGACACTCTCCGGTGTAAAGTAAGGATCTTGAACGAAATCAATCAATGTTTCGAGATTTTGCTCGATCAGCGATGTCGCAGAGAACAAATACGCTGTCCGTGAGAATGATGTAAAGGCGTTCGCTGATGCACCGAGACGACCAAATTCTTGGAAGACGTCCCCTTGCAACGACTCAAACATTTTATGCTCGAGGAAGTGGGCAATCCCGTCCGGTACGCTCACCCAGTCCTCACCTTTTTTGAAACGATTGTCGATTGAACCATAGCGGGTCGTAAACGTCGCATACGTTTTTTCATAACCTTTTTTCTGAAGTAAATAAACAGACAAGCCATTGTCTAATTGTTCGAAAAATACCGTTTCGTCTGTATCATGATACGTTAACTGTTCCATTATTCTTCACCTCGCAATAAATAGACTGCCTCTAATTCGATTTTAGCGGCTAGACGGACGACATCTTCACGCGTCGCCGTCTCGATGATATGAATTTCATCTTCTAGCGTCAATCCACGCATTTTCGATCCGTTCAACCAGCCAATCAATTGTCCGGGTTGATCGAGAATTTGACGACGCGCATTGATGAGCATCGCTTTCGTTTGCGTCAACTCTTCAGCCGTAAAGTTCCCGGCTTTCAAATCGACAAGCTGTTCCTTGATGATTGTTTCTGCCCGTTCCGCTTTTTGAGTTTCGACACCGGAGTAGACATATAATGCACCATTCAACGCCGCATAACGCGATGCTGCATAATACGCGAGACTTTCTTTTTCCCGGACATTCATGAACAATTTCGAATGGGGAAATCCACCAAAAAGACCGTTGACGATTTGCATCCGGATCGAATCAGCAGATGTCGGATCGACTGCAACACGGTAGCCTAAATGTAACTTTCCTTGTTTGATTGGTTGTGTCTCTGATGAACGCTTCACACCGGCGACTTGTTTCAAGGCCGGGATATAATGACTCGTTTTTTCACTGTGCGAAGGCAAGAAGGATAATGCCTCTTCCATTTCGTCACGTGTCACATGACCGACGACGAAAACATCGATCCGGTCGTTTTCAATCATCGACCGATATGTATCGCGCAAGGAGGATGTTGTAATTGCCTCTAATCCTTCGAGCGTACCGAGTGACGACAGTGAAACGGCTTCTCCAGGGGCCATTAACTCAAGAAGACGCTGCTGGGCAAAACGCATTTTATCATCATAAAGTGAGCTGATCCGTAACGCATGGAGACGTTTTTCCTGTTTGACGAACTGTTCACGGAAGCCGCCTTCGGTTAAATCAGGATAGAAAATCATTTGTTCGAGCAAATCAAGCGCCTCTTCAAGCAACGTCTCATGCCGTACGAGATCACCTCGGACGACGTCGAGCTGGAATGAAATAACATGCTCTTCGCCGAATTTCGAAGCATCTGCATAAAGTCCCGCATCATATAAGGTTTCGAGTGGTTCACGTAGCGCCTTCATCGATGGATAGGCCGCTGTCGATTTTTCCATGATGTACGGTAAGATCGCCCGGCTCGTCAGCGTTTTTTCTTCAAGTGGTGCAGAAAATGTGACGAGTACGGTCGTTGTCTTGAATTTATCGGTCGGGACGAGATGGTACGTCGTCCCCTCTTTTTTCCACGTTTCGAATGACTGACTCATTTACTCTCCATCCTTTCGTTTAAACACATGTGCACTGCGAAGGTATTCAATATCTGCTGTTTGATTGACTGCATTCTCATAACGCGCTGCGGCAAAGAAAAAGTCACTCAGTCGGTTGATGAATGGCAAGAGGTGGCGGGCTTGAGCGACATCGACCATCGAACGTTCAATCCGTCGACAAATCGTTCGCGCAACATGTAGGCTTGCCGCCGCTTCCGTTCCGCCTGGCAAGATAAACTTATCGAGCGGGGGAGATAATTCCGTTAAACTATCAATCCAACTCTCGAGATTTTCTGTCGCAGTTTGACTCAAGCGGGATTCTTTTTGTTCGACGTACATTAAGTCGCTCCCACAATCAAACAAGGCATGTTGAATGACAATCAATTGTTCTTTTACTTCAATCGAAGTTGCTTTTGTCCGTGCGAGGCCGACGAAGCTGTTCAGTTCATCCAGTTCACCCATCAAATCGATTTGCACATCATTTTTTTTAACGCGGCCACCGACGAGCGATGTTTCCCCTGAATCCCCGGTTTTTGTATAAATCTTCATTTTTCTCACTCCTATAGCGAAAGGAAGCGAATCAGAGAGTTCGCTTCCTTTGTTTTTTCGGTAATCGAATTCGGAATGTCGAGCCTTCGCCGAGCTGGCTCTCGACTTCGACCTCCCCTTCATGGGATCGGACGACGTTCACGACAATCGCGAGACCAATCCCTGTCCCCGTCTTGCCACGCGTCCTTGCTTTGTCCGCCTTATAGAAACGATCAAAAACGAACGGGACATCTTCTTCCGGAATTCCTGTACCGGAATCAATTACGGATAGGAATATGTTTTCCCTATCTTCCGTAATGTTAATCTCGATTTGACCATCCTCGGTGTAACGAAGCGCATTGCCGAGTAAGTTCGTCAACACTTGCTCCATTTGATCGGGATCCGCTTCGAACTCGACGTTCGGTCCGACGACGTCAAACGATACACGTTTGTCGCGTCCCATTTGCTTGAATTTTTTAATCATCCGTTTTGCAAACGGGACTGCTTCCATCGGTTCAATCCGTAACTCTTGATGACCTGCCTCCATTCGGGCAAGATCGAGTAAATCATTGACGAGACGCGATAGACGTTGCGACTCATCATAAATGATTGAAGCAAATTCTTTTGTCGCTTCATCGCTTTCCGTCATCCCGTCGACGATCGCTTCCGAGTACCCTTGGAGCATGACGAGCGGTGTCCGCAATTCATGACTGACGTTCGCAACGAAGTCGGCGCGCATCTTCTCGAGCTGCTGCGCTTCTGTCATGTCCCGTAAAACGGCAACAGCACCAATCTGCTCTTCGTGCTCAAGTAACGGACTGACGATAATGATGTAATAACGACCTTCCCGTTCAAAGGAAACGGTCATTTCTGTCTCTGTCCGCATGACGGTCTTGAACAAATCAATCAGTTCTTCCGGAACCGGTGCCCCTGCCAAAAAATCTTCTGCCGGCGGATTTGTCGCGAGCAACTCCCCGGAATCAGAGAACGTCAAGACGCCATCTGCCATACAGCGTAAAATGGATGACAACAGATGTCGTTCTTTATCGAGATCCGTAACATATTGATTCAATTGGCTGCTCATTTCATTGAATGCCAACGCCAAGTCCCCGATTTCATCGCGTGAACGTTGCGTCAGACTTTGGTCGAACTTTCCTTCCCCGGCTTCGACGACAGCTTGACGAATCGTCCGCAGCGGCGCCGTAATGCGCGTCGAGAGGAAGAAGGCGAATACGGTTGTCCCGATGATCGCAAGCAGGACACAGAGTTGAATGATCTGCCTCGCGCCTTCATTCGCCTGTTCGATGTTCGTCAGTTCTTCAATCAAATACGTCGTTCCCGCCTCACTTGATGTGACGAGCGGGGCACGATAGGCGAGTGCTGCCTTGCCATTGAATACTTCATAGTTCCCAATCGCCGTCTCGCCCTCTTCACCGTCAACTGCTTTCCAGTTCTGACGCTCGAGCTCCTTAATCATACGTCGTGCCTTTTCCTCTGAAATATTCGTTTGAATCGTTTCGTCCTTCGTTGTCGCAATCAACGTCGCCCCGTAAATATCCGTAATTTCGACGGCGGTCGCCGACCCTTCCTCTAGCCCATCGTGCGCTTGGAAAACGGTCTCGACTTGTTGACCTAGCTTCGCGAGATGTCCTCGTTCTTGTTCAATGTGAAACGAGTTAAAAAATTCGAGCAACAAAATCGTCAAAGCAATTAAAACGACAGAAACGAGCAGTAAAATCGTTCCCCATAATTTGATGACGACACTCTGTAACCACTTCATCGTCAAGCGGGACTATTCTCGAATTTGTAACCGACACCCCAGACTGTCGTGATCATCTGAGCCGCGTTCGGTGACAAGCGGTTTAGTTTTTCCCGCAATCGTTTAACGTGTGTGTCGACCGTCCGCAAATCACCAAAGAATTCATAATTCCAAACCTCTTTTAATAACTGTTCCCGTGAAAAAACTTTATCCGTCTGCTTCGCGAGGAAGTAGAGCAATTCATATTCTTTTGGCGTCAAGTTGACTTCTTGCCCTTCGACCGTCACGCGGTGGGCATCATTATCAATCGTCAGATGCGGGAAGACGATAACATCTTTTGTTTTCGCATCCGTATGCAAGAACTTCGTTGCGCTGGCACGTCGCAGAATGGCCTTGACCCGAAGCACGACTTCGCGTGGACTGAACGGTTTAACGATATAATCGTCCGCTCCCATTTCAAAACCATGAACACGATTCGTTTCTTCCCCTTTTGCCGTCAACATGACGATCGGCGTCGCTTTTGTTTTGCGCAACTCTTCACAGACCTGCATACCATCGAGCTTCGGCATCATCAAATCAAGTAGAATGACATCATATTCCGTTTCAAGCGCCATTTCGAGCGCCATCTCGCCGTTGTCTGCTTCCTCAATCGTAAAGTTCTCCCGTTCGAGGTACATCTTTAATAAGCGTCGAATCCGTTCTTCATCATCGACGACTAAAATACGAGCTTCTTCTGACATCGGTTGATTCCTCCCATAAACTAGTCTCTCTTCTCTATCCTACTACTCTTTTAGTATACTATGAAACAAAAAGAAAAAACCTCCCTAACCGGTTAGACCGGAAAGGGTGATTGATTCATTTCACGTTTCTTTCAAAATCCAATAGTTGATGCCTGGACGAAGAAAGGGAGTCACCAATCGATGTCATTCATCGATCGGTGACTCCCTGTTTCATTTTTTAGTCAGGCGTAAGAATGAAGACCTGCGACAACGAGGTTGACGAACACCAGGTTGAACATGATGACCCCAAACCCACCGACACATAACCAGGCTGATTTTTTACCGATCCAGCCACGCTGAATGCGCATGTGCAGGTAGAAGACGTAGAATAACGCCGTAATCAATGCCCAAACCTCTTTCGGGTCCCAGCCCCAATAGCGGCTCCATGCCATCTGCGCCCAAATCATCGCAAAAATCAAACCGCCCAGGATGAAGACCGGTAAGCCGATCGCAATTGCACGATAGCTGATTTCATCTGCTGTTTCTAAGTCGATTTTACGGGCGATTGGTTTTAAGCTTTCCGCGAGACGCTTCCGTAAGATGACAAATCGAAGGAGTACGTACAAGACGAGACCACCGATCAGTGACCAAAGAACTGTATTGACTTTGTTCGCGTTCAAGAAGTTCGGCAGTTCGACGACTGCGCCCGATCCCGAAATGACTTTTCCGCCTTCCGGACCAGTCAACACGGGCATCGTATAGTCGTGTTGCATCGTCGCGCCGTTTTTCGCAACATATTCAATCGTCGCATTTGTCGAAAGCGCGTTAAATAACAATCCGACAAGAATATAACCGACCACGCATGTTAACGAAAACATGACGACTTCAAGCCACGTCCGTGTTTTTGATTCTTTTCTGAAATCTGTTGCGTGAATCAGGTAAAGTAATCCTGTCGCAAAGCTGACCGCGAGGATGCCTTCGCCAAGTGCAGCTGTCGTGACGTGAATTTTCAACCAGACACTTTGAAGTGCCGGAATGAGTGGTTGGACCTCATCCGGGAACATCGACGCATAGGCGATGACGAGCAAAGCAATCGGCATCGCGACTAATCCTAAAACGTTGTTCCGGTAAATCCCGTAGACAATCAGGAAACCAAGAACCATCATCATCCCGAAGAATGTCGTATATTCATATAAGTTCGACACAGGAACGTGCCCCGCTCCTGCCCAGCGTGTAAAGAAATAACCAAGTTGTGTCGCAAATCCAATAATCGCGAGCGTAAAGGCAATCTTACCTGACCGGCTCGGTCCCTTTTTCCCACTCGTCGCAACCGCAAAAAATCCGGTACTGATGAGATACAAGATAAACGATGTCAGCAGTAAATTCCCACTCAAATTAAGCAAATTCATTCTGATTCCCCCTCTTCCCGCAACTTCTGCCGGTCTTCTAGTTGAGGAAGACCTACTTCTGTCAAAGCGAGATTGGCTTCTTTTTGAAGCCCTAACGCGTTCTTGTTCGTAAAGCCGGCAATCTTAATCCGACCGTTTGTTTCTCTAATCCAAAGGCGACGATGCGGCCAGTACATGCCGATGAGCAGACCCGCCATAAAGATTACTCCACCGATGAACAGGAACGGCAGCGTCAAATCTTTTTTAATCCGCACTCCCGAGATATTCGACAGTTCAGTCCCGGCAAAGCCCATCTTGTATTGATTTTCGTCCCCGCCGACATTGAGCTTAATCCCGATCAGACTCCGTTCGCCTTCCGGGTGCTCCGGTGACTTGATGTTAAAGACGAATGCCGGATTGACCGGCCGTGAAGAATTTGTCGTCGGTTTTCCGTCTTTGACGACGAAGTCCGGTAAAAAGTCTTTTAACTCGACTTCGTAGCCATCCTTCAATTCATACGTCGAGTCCGGGTTGCGTAAATCGACTTCAATCGTATCGACAACTTTTCCGGTTTTTTGATTTTCGATATTAAACGACATCGTCTTGAATTCAGGATCTGCCGCATATTGTTCCTGGAAGACTTGATAGTTTTCGAATTCAAACGGTTGGTTAACGGCCGTTTCACCAGATTTTACTTTTTCAAGTTCCGGTTTAAAATCATCCGTCATGCCCGTCTTTTTATACAACGTCATTTTCGTATCGTAGTTTTTCGGAACACTACCACCCGCTCGTTTCAGCGCTTCACTGAATTTCGCGTCGACCTTTTCCGGGTCATAAAATTCGATATTGAAGGCATTGTTTTCGAGGTAATACTCGTTGTCCGTCGCTTCGATCGGCAACGTTTCACCTTCACGAAGCCACAGCAACTCATCTTCATGCATCCCTGGTACAATCCGTAACATCGCGCCACCAAAGAATAAAACAAGTCCGATGTGATTGATGTATGGACCCCAACGTCCAAACCGTTGTTTTTCTGCTAATAAAGCGCCGTCCTGTCGACGGATTTTATAGCCTTTCTTTTTTAACAACGGCTCAATCGCGTCAATTTGTTTTACCGTTCCAGCCGTCTCAGCGCCAAATCGCTGACCGCCCATAAAACGGTCAGACTGGATGACCGGTTGTTTCTTCAACGCTCGATAGAGCGGGAAGAAGCGGTCGATCGATACGATGATGATAGATAAAAGTAATAAGGTGATCAGTCCGATGTACCACCACGATTCAAAGAGATTATGAAATCCTAATGCATAGTAGATATCGCCTGCCGTACCGTATTCCTTACCATAAAATTCTTCTGGCGGTGTCGCTTGCGGGATATACATTTCCTGCGGGAAAATCGTCCCGACACCACTTGCGAGAATGATTAAGCCAATCAACCACAGTCCGACTTTAACGGAAGAGAAGAATGTCCATGTTCGGTCAATCCACGACTGTTTTTTTCGTTTTGAACGAAGCTCTGCTTCTTCATAACGCATGTCCAGTTGCTTATATTCCTGCATCATCAATTCCCCCTCGATGCGTTACTCGTTTGCTTTTTTAATCATTTCTTCCAACTTCGCCTGATCAATTTCACCCTCATACTTTTCGACGACTTCGCCTTCTTTATTGATGATGAATGTGACCGGTAAGTTATAAATGCCGTACGCTTTCTCGACGGAACTGTTCGTATCCATTAAAATCGGATAGTCCGTTCCACCAATTTCCTTGATGAAGCTCGAGACGCGAACCGGTGTTTCGCCGACATTGACGGCTACAAAATTGACATTTTCATCTTGCATCATGCTGTAGTTGTCGTTAATCAATGGCATCTCTTTTTTACACGGTTCACAAAACGTGCCCCAAAAATTAAGCAAGAGTCCTTTTCCAGCATACTCATCCATCGAGTGTTGTTTCTCACCATACAAGTCGACGAGCGTAAAGCCAGGTGCATCGTCTCCCGCCATGACACGACCATTTTTATCGCGTGTCGCTTGATCGACGAACTGCATGATGACGACCGCACCAGCAAACAAGACGATCGTCATGATCATCAGTCGCCAGAATGAGCGTTTCTTCTTTTTTTGTTTCGCGGCTTCGAGCCGCTCTTCCGGGTTTTGCTTCGTTTTTTTCATGTTATACCGCCTCCACCCATATTGTACTTGAAATCGCTTAAATGTTGAGACAATGTGAAATACGTTAATTGTTTTGTCACAAAAAAAGAAAACTCAACCTATAGGATGAGCTTTCCGCTTTACAAATTAACGTTTTTTTGTGTTCTTACGTCTTTTCGTAGGTGGCGCGACGGGATCCGCTAGCTCACGCAATTGATTGACTTCTTTTTTTGAAAGTTCACGCCAGTCTCCTGAAGTGAGTCCAGCTAACGTCAAGAATCCGAATTGCTCCCGCTTCAACTTGATGACTTCTGCGCCGAGTGTTTCGACCATCTGACGGACTTGACGGTTATGTCCTTCGTAGATGACCATCTCGAGGATTGCCGTATTCTTTTTCTTGTCGACATCACGCATTTCGACGCGTGCTTTGCCTGTCTTGAATCCGTCCGGTAAGACGACCCCCTTTTCCAGACCTTTGACGTGGTAATAATCCGGCACGCCTTTGATTTTAACGATGTAACGCTTCGGTACTTTGTATTTCGGGTGCAGTAAGAGGTTTGAAAATTCACCGTCATTCGTCAATAAAAGTAAGCCGCTCGTATTGTAGTCAAGACGACCGACCGGGAAAACACGATGGCCCGGCGGCACAAGATCAACAACCGTTTTACGTCCCTTATCATCTTCAACCGTCGAGACGACACCTGTCGGCTTATACAGCATATAGTAGACATGCTCTTCCCGTTCGAGCTTGACGCCGTCGACTTCGACTTCAGCACGTCCGCCGACTTTCGTTCCAAGCTCTGTGATGACTTTTCCGTTGACCTTAACGCGACCTTCTGTAATTAATTCTTCTGCTTTGCGTCGTGATGCGACACCAGCTTGTGCGATAATTTTTTGTAGACGTTCCATTAATTTATTCTCTCCTCTAGTGACGGTTCATTCCTGAAAAATAGATCGCCATCCGCTTCGAACGTTTCTTCGAATTCGAGCGGAGGTAACTCCTCGATACTATTGAGACCAAAATGGTCCAAGAAATGATCGGTCGTTTTATACAATTTAGCTCGCCCGACGCCTTTCGCGCGTCCAGCTTCTTCAATTAACCCTTTTGCACTGAGCGTATGAATGACACGCTCGGTCTTGACGCCGCGAATGACTTCGATGTCTGCACGCGTGACAGGCTGCTTGTAGGCGATGATGACGAGCGTCTCCATCGCAGCACGAGACAAACTGTCTTCCGCGAGTGATCCCGCGTAGGCTTGAACGTACGGTGACATCTCTTTTCGTGTCACCATCTTAAAGACGCCACCGGACTCAACAATTTGAAGGACACGTCCTTCCGACTCAAACAATTGCTGGACCGCATGCAGTTGTTCGCGCGCTGCTGCTTCACTGATTTCAAGCACTTGGCTCAGGCCACGTGGATCGATGCCATCATCTCCGACGACAAACAATAGACTTTCAATGATTCGATCATACGCCAATCGGATTCTCCTCCTTCGCCAAGGTCCGTAATAAAATATCGTCGTTCATCTGCTCGCAAGCAATAACCCGTTGTTTAACGAGTTCAAGGACAGCAAGAAAACTGACGACAAGTTCTTCGACTGTCGGTTGTTCCGTAAAGAAGCCAAAAAAGGTCGTCCGTTCTCGCGACAGTACATATTCTGATACGTGAACCATCTGTTGCTCCAGTGTCCGTTCCTCACGTTTGACCGTCTTCGACCGTCTCACTTTCCAGGCAACACGTTGTCGCATTTTTTCATAGGCACGCAACAAATCACTAAATGATAACGTTCCGTTATAGTCATTTGTTTCTGTATCCAGATAACGCAACAGGTCTTCCGGTTGTTTTGAAAAAAGCTCGAGTCGCGCTTCTTCCTTTTCCTTCAACACAACCGCTGCTTCCTTATACGCTTTGTACTCAATCAATTGTTGAATCAAACCTTCTCGCGTCGGCTCCTCATCAAAATCAGGAACCTCCTCGAACTCCGATTGTTCAATCGGTAACAGCTGTTTACTTTTCAGTTGCAAGAGCGTCGCAGCCATGACAAGATATTCACTAGCAACATCGAGTTCAAGATGCTGCATAGCTCGAATATAGGACACATATTGATCCGTCACGATTGAGACGGAAATATCGTAAATGTCGATTTCTAGTTTCCCAATCAAGTGTAACAGTAAATCCAAAGGGCCTTCAAACGCATCCATCTTCACACTATATGATTCCATGATTCTCCCTGCCCATCAACGTTTTTTGCGCCTTAGTATACCATACATCGTTACTGTTCGACTATGCTATATTAAAAGGAAAGGAGGTGCTCTCATGCACCCGATCGAACAATTTACTTTCGAATTCAATATACAAGAAGATTACTTCGAATGCCATGAAGTATTAGAAGAACTGTGGCAAGCCGGCAATCGGACGGACGAATCACTCGTCGCTTTGATTCAATTAGCCGTCGCCCGGTATCACCACCGGCGCGGTAATGTGACCGGCGCGATGCGGACCTATCCGAAAGCCTTTCAAAAAATCGAACGGCATGCAGCGTCAATTACCCAACTCGGCATCGATGCCACGCAACTGCTTACGTTAAAGTCCGCTTTTATGGAGCCGGAATACCGGAGAATCCATTTACCAGTAGACGAAAGACTCGAACAACGAATGAAGACCCAATCACTCGAACCGCTTGATCGAACCTTTTTAATCGACAAACACCGGTTACGAAACCGGCAAGACGTCATCGACGCAAGGCAAGCCGCACTTAAAAATCGCGGGAAATGGAAAAACCGGCCCTGAAATAAACGGACCGGTTTTTTTCATTGATTTTTCCACTTTTCAACAAGACGACTTGTTTCTTCAGTCGAGCCGATGATATCGAGACGCATCATCTTCGCCGCAGCGTCGAGTAATGTGTACGACATCCGCTCCCCGCGGAACGATGGAGACAATGCGATGTGGCTCAATTCAGCGTGGCCATCCACTAATTGAAAACCGATCACTCCTACGAAGTCTTCATCCTGTTTGTAAAGATACAATTGACGATCTTCTTCTTGTTCATAGGCTTGAACCGTTTCAAGCAAATACTTCGGATCCTTCACTTCACACGAAAAGGCGATTAACCCCATCGCGGTCCGTTCATTCAGCTTCTTATATTTTACTAGCATCTGATTCTACACCTTCCTAATTTCAACAACTCTCAGGACCATGAACGACTGAGACTCATTTATTCTACACCTTATCGGCTAGAATTACTTCATTTTTTTGTCGAGAAGGACAAAAAGAAGGAGTGAATCACTTCACCCCACCTTTTCCGAATTATGACTTCGACTTTTCTAACACGGCGATGAATTCACGCATATAGTCAGGTAGATCGGGCGGTCTCCGACTTGAGACGATGTGTCCGTCGACGACGACCGGCTCATCGTGCCACACTGCGCCCGCATTCGTCATGTCGTCCTTGATTCCCGGGGTACTCGTGACGTTGACACCTTTGAGAATACCTGCTGAAATCAAAACCCATCCAGCGTGACAAATTTGACCGATCGGCTGTTTTGTCTCATCAAAATGGCGCACCATCTCTAAGACGGCATCAAAGCGGCGCAGTAAGTCCGGTGACCAGCCGCCTGGGACGAGAATCGCGTCGTAGTCTGCTGGATTAATGTCAGCAAACGCGATGTCGGAGACGATTGGAACACCGTATTTCCCGATATACTTTTCATTTGCTTTCTCACCCACGATGTCGACCGTTGCCCCTTCTTCACGTAACCGGTGGACCGGGTACCATAACTCTAAATCCTCAAAATCATTACTGACGAGTTGAATCACTTTTTTACCTTTTAAACGCATCATGAAACGCCTCCTGAAATTCTATTTGTGCCTTATTATCTGTTCCCTTAGTCTAAAAAACAAAAACTCCCCTTCTAGTTGAAGAGGAGTCAGACACTTATGCTTCTACGCGAATTTCTTTAATGCCTGCGCCTTGCTTCATTTTTTGAGCATGCTCAAGTCCTGAAGTGACTTGTCCGAAGACTGTATGCACACCGTCAAGGTGCGGTTGCGGCTCGTGGACGACGAAGAACTGACTCGAACCTGTGTCGCGACCAGCGTGCGCCATCGAGAGTGAACCTGCTTTATGTTTGTGCGGGTACGAAGTTGACGTTTCACATGGGATTGTTTTCCCAGAACCGCCTGTACCGTTCCCGATTGGGCAGCCGCCTTGTGAGACGAAGCCCGGGATGACACGGTGGAAGTTCAATCCATCGTAGAAGTTCGAGTTCGCAAGGCTCTCGAAGTTTTCTGTTGTAATCGGTGCATCGTCGTTAAAGAGTTCAAAATCAATTTTATTTCCGTCTTCTAATAAGATATATCCAGTTTTTTGCATTGTATACCAACCTTTCGCGCTTTTCAGCTAATGGTGTTCGTCACAAGCAACTTGTGACTCCATGGAACAGTGTACCAAATTTTTTCGGAAAACGCAGGTTTTTTACTCAGTTGACGGCAGAATCTACTATTTCAATTTCAATTTCATCACCGACACGAACGGAAGCTGTTACACCGAGTGGCAATGTCAGAACCGGATCCGTATGACCGAAGTCAGCGTCGAGGACAATCGGGAAGTCGTAGCCGCGTGTTGCCCGTAAAATGATGTCTTTCAATGTAAAGTCCGGATCAAAATCGACCTGACTCTCGAACCGGCCGATAACGAGTGCTGAAATCTCATCATACACACCAAGATGCCGCAACTGTGTAAAATAACGGTCGATCGTTTCCGGTGTTTCGCTTCCGTCATCTTCGAGCATCAAGACAACATCTTCGAAAGACGGCATATACGATGTACCTGCAAGTAACAAGAGTGTGCCACAGTTTCCGGCAAGAATCGGTCCTGTCCCCTCGCCTGTACGACCAATCAACATCCCCGCATTCGGTTGTCGTTTTTTCGGACGGTCGTCATGTACGTCCCAGCGGAGTACTTCATCCGTCCACTCGGATGAGGCGACGATTTTCCCAATCGGTTCCGTCTGCATCAACGTTCGCTTGAACGACTGTTCAGTATAGTCGTCAAGACCGTCCAGTAGACCGAACTGCGGCAAAATCGCCGGCCCTAAAAACGTCGTCAAACCTGTTTTTGCATAAATCGCAGCATGCAGTGCCGTGATGTCACTATAGCCGAGTAAAATTTTCGGGTTGTCCCGAATCAAGTCATAATCGAGCTCATCTAACAGCTGATGCGAGTTGAAGCCGCCAATCGTCGCGATGATCGCTTTGACTTCCGGATCGCGAAACGCCATATGTAAGTCTTGCACCCGTTCGCCAATCGTTCCTGCCGTATGACTATGGACTGCCGTCGCATTCGGCATCACAAGGACCTGAAAGCCCATCCGTTCCAATGTTTCAATGCCGCGTTGCAATCGGCGCGGCACGTAGGCTGCAATCGCTGATGCGGGTGACACGATCGCGATTGTATCGCCTTCTTTTAATCGAGCTGGTTTCATCTTTTTTCCTCCTTCTTTTTTGGAAAAACCTGACTTTCATCATAACAAAAAAAGTAGCAAATTGGGAAGAAGACCCAACTCGCTACTTTACATGATTTAATCGATGACAGCGTGAACGAGCGGACGTTCTTCCGGTTTCGTTTCACTGATATGATACGCATGATCCATTTTCTCAATTGCTTGATCAAGCGTTTCTTTATTCGAACGAAGTGTCGCGATGACATCGCCGACTTCAACACGATCGCCGACTTTTTTCAATAACGTGACGCTTGCTGCATGATCGATGACGTCTGTTTTCGTCGCTCGGCCCGCTCCAAGAATCATCGCTGCGACACCAACTTCATCGGCGATGATTTCAGAGACATAACCTGCTTTTGATGCCACGAAGTCTTTTTGGTATTTCGTTTCAAGTGCTTTTGACATATCGTCAACGAGTGACGCGTCGCCACCTTGCGCTGCGATGAACTTTTTAAAGACGTCGAGTGCTGCACCGTTCGCGAGGCGTGTCTCGAGATCGGCATACGCTTCGTCGAACGTCGGGTAGAACTCACCAAGGACTGCCATATGTGAGGCAATCGTCAAGGCGATGACTTTCAAGTCACGCACATCTTTACCTTGTAAGACTTCGATTGCTTCTTTGACTTCGTTTGCGTTCCCGATTTCGTTTCCGAGTGGCTGATCCATGTCCGTGATGACGGCAATCGTTTTCCGGTTGACACTTTTCCCGATTGAAACCATCTCTGTCGCAAGTGCTTTCGCGTCCTCAAACGACTTCATGAAAGCACCTGAACCCGTTTTAACATCAAGAACGATGCTATCAGCGCCGGCCGCAATTTTTTTCGACATGATTGAACTTGCAATCAACGGAATCGAATTGACTGTTGCTGTCACGTCACGTAATGCGTAAAGTTTTTTGTCAGCAGGTGTTAAGTTCCCGGTCTGACCAATGATTGCCATCTTGATGTCGTTGACTTGGCTGACGAAGGCTTCTTCCGATAATTCAACATCGAAACCAGGGAAGGCTTCCAATTTATCGATTGTTCCACCTGTATGACCAAGACCGCGTCCGCTCATCTTCGCAACCGGAATTCCGATTGACGCGACGAGTGGTGCAACAATCAGACTGATTTTATCGCCGACGCCGCCTGTTGAGTGTTTGTCGACTTTTTTGCCGTGAATCCGTGATAAGTCGATGACGTCACCTGATTCGACCATCGCCATCGTCAAATCTGCGATTTCACGATCTGACATCCCTTGATAAAAAATGGCCATCGACATGGCTGACATTTGATAATCCGGAACGTCCCCGTTCGTGAATCCTTCGACCATTGCTTTAATATCGGCTGTTGGTAACTCGCCGCCGTCTCGTTTCGTTGCAATCAAATCTACCATACGCATAATCTATTTCCTCCTCTAAGGTGTTGTTACATTTTTTTGATCGAACCACGCACGAGCGACAGGAAGTGTGCCCGGACCCGTTCCGTCGTTTCGATGACTTCATCGTGATGGAGCGGCTGATCTAAGATACCTGCTGCCATGTTTGATACACATGAGATTCCGAGTACGCGCATGTCTGAGTGACGTGCGACGATGACTTCAGGAACCGTCGACATGCCGACGACATCTCCACCAAGCATCCGTGCCATTTTGACTTCAGCGGGCGTTTCATATGTCGGACCGGTGTTGCCGAAGTAAACGCCTTGACGAACATTGATTCCGAGCTCATCTGCCGTCGCTTGGGCAAGTTCCAGTAATTCTTTATCATACGGCTTCGACATGTCCGGGAAACGTGGTCCCATCTCATCGACGTTCTTACCGATCAACGGATTCGTTCCGAAGAAATTGATGTGATCTGTGATCAACATGAGATCTCCCGGTTCGAATGCTTCATTACAAGCACCCGCTGCATTCGTCACGATTAATGTTTCGACGCCGATTGCTTTCATGACACGAACTGGGAATGTGACCATTTCCATCGAGTAGCCTTCATAGAAGTGGAATCGTCCTTGCATCGCGACGACTTGTTTGCCTTCGAGCGTCCCGAAGACGAGTTGTCCCGCATGTCCTTCCACTGTCGAAACAGGGAAGTTCGGAATATCGCCATACGGAATCGCGATTGGATTTTCAATTTCATCAGCCAGTACGCCGAGACCTGATCCGAGAATCAAACCGATTTCCGGCTTTGCCTGCATTTTACTTTCTAAATATGAACGTGTTTCATTCCAGTTGACTGTCATCCAAAATCGCTCCTTTGAAATTAAAGTTCTGTTAAAAAGCTTTTTCCGTGTGCCGGCATTTTAACACCGAAGTTTGCAGCAACCGTCGCTCCAAGATCAGCAAATGTTGCACGCGTTCCTAAATCGTTTGCGACACCGCTCTTTTGGTACGCAAGAAGCGGGACGTACTCACGCGTGTGATCTGTTCCAGCGTGAATCGGATCGTTTCCGTGGTCAGCTGTAATGATTAAGAGATCATCTTCTTGCATCCGCTCGAATACTTCCGGGAGACGTGCATCAAATTCTTCAAGTGCATCCCCGTAACCTTGCGGGTCACGACGATGTCCGAACAAGGCATCGAAGTCAACAAGGTTCAAGAAGCAAAGCCCTGTGAAGTCACGTTCGAGTTGACCAACGAGTTGGTCCATTCCGTCCATGTTCGATTTCGTACGAATTGCATCCGTCACACCTTCACCGTCAAAGATGTCAGCGATTTTTCCGAGCGAAATGACATCGAATCCAGCTGTCTCAAGCTCATTCATGACAGTCCGGTCAAACGGTTTTAAGGCATAGTCGTGACGGTTCGATGTCCGAACCCATGCGCCTTGCTCCCCAAGGAATGGACGTGCGATGATGCGACCGAGCATGTATGGATCGTCGCGCGTGATATCACGTGCATATTCACAAATTCGGTAAAGTTCTTCGAGTGGGACGACTTCTTCGTGGGCTGCAATCTGTAAGACAGAGTCAGCAGATGTATAGACGATCAATGCGCCCGTTTCGACGTGTTCTTGACCGAGTTCATCTAAGATTTCCGTACCAGAAGCTGGTTTGTTACCGATGATTTTCCGACCAGAGAATGCTTCAAGACGGTCAATCAAGTCAGCCGGGAATTTTTCAAAGACACGGAATGGTGTATCGATGCGAAGACCCATGATCTCCCAGTGTCCCGTCATCGTATCTTTCCCCGCCGATACTTCTTCCATTTTACCGTATGATGCGATTGGTGCGGCATCAGCCGAAACACCTTGAACGGCTTCAATATGCGCGAGACCAAGCTTTTCCAGGTTCGGAATATTCAAGCCATTCATATGCTCTCCGATGTGACCAAGCGTATGTGCTCCTAAATCTCCAAATTGTTCCGCATCGGGTGCTTCACCGATACCAACAGAATCCATGACGACTAAAAATACACGTTTGAATTGTTGTGCCATTTGTATTTCCTCCTAATACGTACTGTAATGAACGACTGCCCTAATGATTTTCCCACAAACCGACTAGACAAAACGCTTCATTTGTCTGAAGTCAGACCTTTGTTTTATAAGGAACATCATGCACGTGGATGATGATTCTTATAGACTTCATGTAACCGACCTTTGTTGACATGCGTGTACATTTGCGTCGTCGACAAGTCGGCATGACCGAGCATCTCTTGGACAACCCGTAAATCTGCACCATTTTCAAGTAGATGAGTAGCGAATGAATGACGGAGTACATGTGGCGTAATCTCTTTTTCAATACCCGCTTCTCTTGCACGTCGTTTAATCATCTTCCAAAAACCTTGTCGCGATAACCGGCTTCCCCGACTATTCAAGAAGACATAATCCGTTTGCTGGCCCCCTAAACTGTTTCGTGCTAGTTCGAGATAGGTCGTGACGCTATCAATCGCTGTCGTACTGATTGGAATGATTCGCGTTTTGTTCCCTTTCCCAAGACACGATAAGTAACCGAGTTCGAGCTGCAGATCGTTTAACGTCAACTGTAGCAGTTCACTGACCCGCATACCGGTACCGTATAACAGTTCAAGCATCGCCGCATCCCGTCTGACGAGCGGATCGTTTCCGACCACGGAATCAAGCAACTTAACGACGTCCGTTTGACTCCAGACGACCGGGAGCTTTTTTTCTGGTTTCGGTAAATCCAAATGACGTGACGGATCACTCTCCACTTGACGCTCTTCGACCAAATATTGATGGAACGAACGGATCGAACTCGTCGCCCGTCTGACCGTCGACCGTGACTTTTGAGCGTTCAACAAGCTCTCGATATGGAGCACGATATGATGTCGTGTCACGAATTCAAGCGAAGTCACCCCTGCTTGTTCGAGCGAATGAAGATACTGGTTTAAATCATTTCGATAGGCTGCTGCCGTATTTCCTGACATTTGCCGTTCGATGACGAGATAGTTGATAAATGCTTCCAGTTGTTGTCTCACTGAATTCATCCTCTTGGCTTAAGAAATCGCTTACTTTCCCATCATATCAAAGGTGTAAACTGTTGTGAAGAGGTCTGACCTATATTTTCAAAAAGAAAAAACCGCCCTGTGTGTGGAGGGACGGTTAGACAGTTTGTGTTTGCGTTTGTTCAAGCGCTTCACGTGCATGACGCTCCTGACAAACACGGCAAACTCCGTGGAAGGTCAAGCGATGATCTTTAATTTTAAAGTGAAATCGCGAGACGATTTCTTTTTCGACATCTTCTAACATATCATCTAAAATTTCTTCGACGGAACCACATTCGATACATACAAGGTGGTGATGCGAGTGACTCGCCCCTTCTTGTCGTAAATCGAATCGAGATACGCCATCTCCGAAGTTGACCTTATCGACGACTTCAAGCTCCGTCAATAATTCGAGCGTCCGGTACACGGTCGCGAGTCCAATATCAGAGTTTTTTTCTTTCACTAATAAAAAGACATTTTCAGCACTGAGGTGATCCGACTCATGTTCTAGCAGGATACGCACAGTCGCTTCACGTTGGGGAGTCAGCTTATATCCTTTACCGCTCAGCTGTTTTTTAATGCGTTCAACACGACTTTCCATCATAGCGCCCCCTTAGGTCGAAACTGATGCTTTTATCATAGCTGATTCTCAATCAATTTTCAAATTAAAATGATTATCAACTGAAAATCAACCAAATTAGAATCATTTTAATGTACGGATGTGCCAATGTTGAATCGCCATGATTGTTTTTGCATCGACAATCGTGCCATTTGCAATCAGTTCTAAGGCCCGGTCAAGTGACAATGTCTGGTTTTCAAGGAATTCATCTGCATCCAGCTGACGTTCACCAGCCGTCAAACCGATTGCTTCATATATATGTACGCGTTCGCTGCAAAATCCCGGTGCCCCGTAAAAATCGAAGACATGTTTCAATTCTTCTGCCGCGTAACCTGTTTCTTCTTTCAATTCTCTTCCGGCACAATCAATTGGATTCTCACCCGCCTCAAGTTTTCCCGCAGGAATTTCAATCGATAGCTGTTCGAATGCTTTGCGGTACTGCTCGACGACAATTAAATCACCTTTTTCATCAAAGGCGATGATGGCGACGGCTCCGTTATGATAAACGAGCTCGCGCACTGATGTATTACCATTTGGTAAGCTGACGACATGCTTTTCGACATTAAAGACTTTTCCTTCATAAATGACTTCCCGTTCGATTGTTTTTTCTTCCATTCCGAACACCTCTTCCTTCCATAACTATCCGCGCCGTAATTTATTCTTCTTATTCAGTATGCCCGTTATCTGATTCCTGATGCAAGTTTGTTTTTTCAAACTCAAAATATGAAACAGTTCCTCAACAGGGGGACGGAGAATTAAATATGATAAACTGTTCTGTAGTAGCACATATCGAAAGAAATGAGGGATTAGTCATGGGACTCGGATTAGGCACAATGACAATATTAAAACGCGGACAAGAAGAAGCAACAGAAATCCTCCGTACAGCGCTCGACGAAGGGGTCATTCATTTTGACACAGCGGACGTCTACGCGAACGGAGCCGTCGAATCGTTGATTGGACAGACATTTTCGCAAGAAGACCGCAGCCGGATTTTCCTCGCCTCTAAAGGCGGGAACCGAATGAATGCAACGGGAACGGGTTGGACGTGGGATCCGAGTTACGAGTACTTAAAACAAGCATGTCTTGAAAGTCTGAACCGACTCGAAACACCTTATCTCGATCTCTATTATGTCCACGGCGGAACGATGGAAGACGACCTCGATGCATCGATTCAAGCCGTGAAGGATTTAAAAGCAGACGGTAAGATTAAAGCCTATGGTCTTTCTTCTTTACGGCCGAACGTCATTAAGTATTGGCTCGAGCATAGTGATCTCGATTATTTGATGACACCTTACTCGTTACTCGATCGGCGCATCGAAGCACTCTTGCCTTTACTCAATGAAAAAAATGTCAAGGTCGTCGCTCGTGGTCCGCTCGCAAAAGGATTATTGACGACTGAGAGTACGTCGCGCCTCCAATCCGTTGACCAGTTCGAGCAATTTTATAAAGAACAACTCGAAGAAACATTGAATTTCTTACAAGACTACCCACTACCCGCGCTCGCTCTCCAAGCAATCGATCAACAAGCCGCAATCGTACTGCCTGGTGCGTCGAGCGTGTCGCAATTACAGGCCAATCTCAAGGCGATGCGGGAACCCGTCACGCTTGAACAAATCAATCACGTCCTGAAGACATTGCCGGTCCATCCTTATACAGCACATCAATAAGGTTTGAGTTTTAGCAAGCCGGGGAATCCTCTTATTTGTAACGTTAACCCTAGAGGAGGAATTTTATTATGGCACGTATTTTAATCGTTTCAACAAGCGCGGATGACATGAACGGACACTCAACAGGACTTTGGTTCGAAGAGTTCGCTGCACCGTTTAACTTATTTAATGAAGCAGGACATGACGTCACTGTTGTTTCTGTTAAAGGTGGCGACGTCCCAATCGATAAAGCATCACTCGTCAAAGAAATTCTGCCGAAGTTCCAAGACGCACGTAAAGCACTAAAAGATACAGCTTCACTCTCAACAGTCGATCCTTCATCGTTCGACGCTGTTTATTTCCCGGGTGGACACGGTGCGGTCGTTGACTTCCCGAACAATCCACAAGTTGCCGGTGCAATCGAAGCAATGGTCAAGAAAGACGGAATCGTCGCATCTGTTTGTCACGGACCTGCCGCTTTCGCTCACGTCATGATTGATGGCAAACCATTCGTCGAAGGTCGTCAAATCAACGGCTTTACAGATGAAGAAGAAAAATCAACAGGTCTTGAAGAGAAAGTTCCATTCTTACTCGAAACAACGTTGCGTAATGAAGGTGCAACGTTCTTGACTTCAGACGCAGGTAAAGAATTCGCAGTCATCGATGGCAACGTCATCACAGGTCAAAACCCAGCTTCAAGTGAAGCTGTCGCTAAATTGATCGTCGCTAAACTCGCGACTGTCTAAAATTTTAGTTGATGCTAAGCACTTCCACTGAACATCAGTGGAAGTGCTTAGCGTGTAGACAAACTTAGATGGAAGATCACTTGAATGTGATTTCCCATCTTTTTTTGCTCTCTCTTTCCTTCCTAATCGTCTTCCTGTGGCAAACATCGCGCCGCTACAGCAAAGCTGCAGGGTCGCTCCTGTTTGCTTTACACTAGGAAGCGATTAGATTAGAAAGCGAGATTTTTTTAGCTTTCTTTAAGATCAGTGAAGATACTCTGTCGTTTTGGAAACGATTCAAGACGGTCCACCTGAAAGACGTCCCTTTTCGTCGACTTCTACGGAAAAAAATGCGTCTTTGCGTGCTAGAGGGAGACGCTTTTATCCCCCACGTGACGTTGTCTACATGCAAAACAGCACCTCCACTGAACGAAGCTGGAGGTGCTGTTTTCACTTCGGGTCATTTCCCTTCGTTAAGCGCCCGCTGAAGCATCAGTATTTCACGTTCGGCTGCCGCAACCGTGCGGTCTTCAATAACGAGCTGCTGCTGTCGTGCTTCAAGCTGCTCGTCAAGGTTCGTACGCTCTTCATCGGTAAACGACTGTTCAACCACACGTTCCCGTCGATACCAACGCTTCGGAATGATTTTTGGTGCTGGTCCTGTCTCAATCGTCCGTTCGATTTCATCGAATGCCGCCTGCGCTTCTGCCTGACGGTCTTGAAGCGGACGAATCTGTTGAGTGAGCGCCTGTAATCGTTCGTCGACGAAGGGGCGTGTTTTTGACGCCAACATTTCTTTTACATCCATTCGTAACACGTGTTCTGCTTGCTGACGTTGCATATCTTCTTCGTGATCTGTTGGTTCGAGAAGTTCCACACGGTCGCTGTTTTCAGACTCTGTCAGAATGTCTTCGATTTCACTGATCGACAACCACGAGACATGTCGCATGACGAATTGATCGATTAGCCCCGCATCAACATAGTAGTCTCCGACTTCTCCACCTAATTTCAATTCAGCGGCGGCATATGTTGCATGTCGTTTGATGATGTCATCCGTCTCTTCGTCCAGCCAGTCTTGATAATCTTTAAATACACTCACGTTCTCTACTCCCTATCCCATCACAATCAAACACTCGTTTGACTTCTTTTGATTTCTTCGATTGCCCAGTCACACCAATCGAGGTAATTCAGCATCATCCGTAGACCGTATTCACTCGTCAATGTCTCCCCGAGTGTCGCCCCGTTCTCTAAATGATCTTTTCGCCACACTTGCATCATGTCGACCGCAAATTGATGATGCCGTTTTGATTCTTCAAGGTAAGCGATCGCTTCCTCGAGCGGCAAGAGGTGTAACAACGACACGCGCATTAAGTTCTCATCTTTCATTTTCGGCTTAAATTCACTCGGTGCCCGCAGCCAGGCGACGAGCTCTGTTTGGCCTTTATCTGTAATCGAATAGACTTTTTTATCTGGAAGATCCTCCTGGACGATATGAACACTCGTCACGAGTGATGCTTCTTCCATTTTTAATAATTCTCGATAAATTTGCGTATGATGTGCTGTCCAAAAATGCGTCATCTGTTTTTTGAACGTCGTACTTAAATCATAGCCTGTCGCTTCTCCCTGGGTTAGCAGTCCGAGCAGTGCGAATCGTAATCCCACTGGCTGCACCTTCTTTCATCAATAATATATATTGTTAATTATCTCAAATTACGTTGCATTACGCCACTTTGTACTTTTTTAAGCAAAAAAAACTGTAGATCGCTGTCTCATCTACAGTTCCTCCTGTCACATGCTAGATTGTTCAATGCTTCGTTCGACCATCGCCCAGTACTCCGGCGGGTGCGGGACGAAGCGGTTCCGCCCGAAACGTTCACCCTCGATGCTGACGACTTCCGTTGTCGTTTCGTCACCTAACGTAGCAAATGCGTCGAATGAAAAAGCGACCAGCCGTTTGACTTCAGTCGCTTGTAAATGATAGTCAGAAATGGCTTGGTTCGATTCCGTCAAAAAGACCTGAGTCCGCTCGCGATCAATGAATCCCGGCAACGTCAGTTCTTCTAGAAAAATACCAACGTGCTCCAACTGATCCATCGCCCGGACGAGTCCGAGCTCTTCTTCGAGTTCACGAACACCATCAGCAACGGTTTCACCGGCAAGTAAATGTCCTGCCGCTGTAATATCGAGACAATTTGGAAAATCCTTTTTTCCAGTCGCCCGTTCTTGAAGAAGAACGATTCGTTGCTCTCGATTCACGACGAAGCAGTGGAACGTCTCATGCCATAACCCTTCAGCATGTACCCGGTTTCGTGACGCCGTGAATAATGGATGCCCGGCCTGATCCGTGACCATGATTAACTCCTGTTCACTCATCCCAGCACCTTAGAGGCTTGATAGAAGCGCTCGCCTACCGTATACAGCTCTGCAATCAAGAAGACGATCGCAATCCAGATGATTGCACTTGGGAATAACAGCATTGCCGTTAAAAACAAGAACCCCTCTGTCCGTTCAACGAGACCCGGCTGGTATTGGAAGGACTTGATGCCATAATTTTCACTGACTGCCCCAATCGCGAGAAACATCGTCATACCGATGACAAAGGACGCAATTAAAAAGAGCATGACGATTTGTGTTTCCGGAAAACGAAGCGCAATCCCGATCAGCACGGACAACTCGACGATTCGATCTAGTACAAGATCAAGAATCGTTCCAATCGCTGTCGGTTTTTCGCGACGTGCCATCGTCCCATCGACGACATCAAGCATTCCAGAAATCCACAATAAGAGAATCGCAATTCCCATCATGTCATTGTAGACGAAGAATCCTGTTGCCCCTCCGATGATGCCGGAAATGATTGTGACTTGATTCGCCGACAGACCAAGCTTTTTCAAACCGGTCGCCGCTTGGTCGAACACAGGTTGGACCATCTTTCGTGCTCGTGTATCTAACATATTAGTCCTCCTTTCTGACGACATAAACAGTCGTCGCTTCGTCGAACGCTCTTCTTGTCTGAATGACGAGTCGCTCGCCGGTTGCCCGTTCGACTTCATAGAACCGAACACCATATTGGATTAATTCTTTCGTAATCGTAACACGTTCATTCGTTTGATTCGTCGGTCTTAAGACCAACTCGATCGCAGACAGCGGATACCATGTCCCGTCTAAGGCAAGACCATCTCCAAAAAACGGACTCGTCTCGCTTAAAGCAACAGGTCGCCCTTGCTCGATAATGCGTCCTGCCTGCATGACATACACATAGTCCGCCATTGCCATCGCTTCTTCGCGATCATGTGTGACAAGCAACGTCGTCACGCCTTGTTGCTCCGTCAGGCGACGAATCAACGTCCGTAATTCACGCCTCCGCGGCAAATCGAGGCTTGAAAACGGCTCGTCTAATAATAAAAAGTTCGGTTGACTCGCAAGGGCACGTGCTAAGCTCGCACGTTGTTGCTCGCCTCCCGACAGTTGATGGACAAAGTCCGCTTCACGTCCCGGTAACCCGACGCGGTCGAGCCACTCCGAGACTTGTCGGGCGTCCCCTCGCATGCCAAGGCGGATATTCTGCCCGATCGTGAGATGGGGAAACAGTAGCGGTCGTTGAAACAGCATCGTCACTCCGCGTTTACTCGGGACTGTTTTCGTAACGTCACGCTCTCCGAAGTGAATCGTTCCACCTGAGACCTTTTCTAATCCGGCAATCAAGCGCAGTAACGTCGTCTTCCCGCTTCCACTCGGTCCGACAAGCGCAACGCATTGTCCCGAGGCGATGGTTAGATCGATGTCTTGCAAGACGGTCGTTTTACCGAAACGCTTCATCACTTTATTAATTCTTACGTCCATCTAATAACCTCCGAACCCCTTCTATCCATAAGGTAAAGAACAACATTTGCCCTAGATAAATCAAAAATGGTAACCCGATCAACCAAATCGTCGCTTCTTTAGCCGCATCAACCGCATTCCCAGAGTAAAGGGGGAAGACTTCAAGTGCGAGCATCCGAACGACGCCACCGCCGATGAGCACGACGAGTGCATACTGACTAAGTGTGATGACGGTGACGAGCAATGTCACCGATTGTAATGTCGGACGAAGCAACGGTCCGACTAAAAAGAAAAATCGCTTCAAGCGGTTTGCCTCAACAAGGACCGTCTGTTCGAGTAGTTGTTCACCGAGCGCCTGAAATCCGTTCGTATAAAGGCGGACCGTGTACGGAAGTGTCGGTAACAAAAGGACGAGTAACACGCCAAGGAATTGATCAGCCAAACCTAAACGGATCCACGTCAAATAAAGACCGAATGAGAGCAATAATACAGGTAAAAACAGTGGCAGACTAATCAACAACTCAGCCAGTTGAATGATTCGTCCCGTCTGAAAGGCAATGGCTTTCCCTGCCGCATAACCAATTACGTGGTTCAAAAACGTCACTGCTGCAATCATGAAGAGCGTCGTCGTCAACGTCTCGACGATTCGCGGATTTAGAGAAAATGATTTCGGAATGATTCCCAGCAGCGGTGCAACGACGAGACAAGCGATCAATAGCGTAACGATTCGTTGCTTCATTCAATCCGCCCCTTACTGATTCGCTCTGTGATCGGTCGAATCCACCACGTGAAGACGGCTAACATCATGAAGAGCAACGTCGTCAAGACGACACTGATGGCAAAAGCCGTTGGTTGTTGCGATAGGTCTCCTTGCGTATATAAATCAAATACATATACACCAATCATTTTCGGATACGTCACACCAAGCAATGCCGGCACTTCGTAGGCAAATAGAACAAATGCAAAAACGATGAAGCTAGCTTCAAGTGCCGGAAACAAAATAAAAACACCTTTTCCATGCCAAAATCGGCGAATCCTAGATAATCCAAGCAGTTGCCCCAATTCCTCATACCGGTGATCAAGCCGTCGAAAAACAGGAATGAGATAAAAAAAGATGAACGGTGTTTCTTTATATACGTAAGTCAAGATGATACTGAAATGATTCGTCTCATGCGGACCAATCATCGGTACATTACTGAAGTAGAGAATCGCAAGATATGCTGCACCAAGATGCGGGATAAACAGCGGAAGTGCGAGGATTTGTTCCGCCATCCCCCCTCGCCTTGAGAAAAATTGAGCTAAGCCGAAACCGACCCCTAACGAAAGTAACGTGCTACTCAGTGCGACGTACAGACTTAACACAATGCTTTCAAGAAACACGGTATCGCTTAACAATGCACGATAATCGGCGACTGTCGTCATCGATACACTGATGAACAGTCCATAAAGAACCATTCCAGCAATCAAGAAGACAGCGGGGTAAGGATTACCGCGCCACACGTTCCGGCCAATCCTTTCGAATGATCTCGAAGAATTCCGGGTCGAGCTCCGCTCGGACTTTTCCTTCAAATGCATCTGGTGTCGGTGTCGATTTTGCTGCCGGAACATCCTTAAACGCTTGTTGTTCTACTGACGTCAACGTACTTAAATCAAGACTTGTCCCATCTCCCCAGTAGGTCGCGTCATATTTCTTCAACTGCGCATCTGCCGATAACAATTCGTTGATTGCAACGAGCGCCCCTTTTGGGTTTGGTGCGTTAAATGGAACCGATAAGAAGTGGGTCGACGCAATCGAACCTTCTTCTAAGATGAGCGGACGCGTTTCTTCCGGGAAGGTCCCGGACGCTACTTCCTGTTCGGCCCGGCGTTCATTGAAGCCCATCGTGAATGCGACATCCCCCTTCGCATACAATTGATCGAGCTGAGCGAGCGTCTTCGGATAGGTTTTCCCTTCTTTCCAAAGGTACGGCTTTAAATCGTTTAAATAAGCCCATGTCTTTTTAAAATCGCTTTTCGGGTTCTTCAACGTTTCATTAGATTCGACCCCGTACATGACGTGACGGACAAACGTATTTCCCGTGAAATCCGTCACTTCCGGATAAGTGAATTTTCCTGGGTTTGCTTTGACCCAGTCTTTTAACTCGTTTAAGTCCACCGGTGGTTTGGCAACACTGGCTTGATCATAATGGAACGCAAACTGGACTTTTCCCCAGGCCGCTTCGAGCCCTTCCGTCTTCGTCCCACTATCTGAAGCTTGCGCCGCGGCGTCGACTTGCTTGATGTTCGGTAAGACGCGCGCGATGTCACCATATAACAGACCGTCTTTTTTCGCATTTCGGAAATTATCGCCGTTGATCCAGACGACATCAATCACGCCTGTGTCCTTACCGGCTGTTTTTTCAGCACGCAATTTCTGAATGATATCCGCTGTTTCAATCGGCACACGCTTCAATGTGATTTGATGCTCTTTTTTCAACTTGGGTGCGACGTACTCGTCGATATAGGCATTGATTCCGTCATCTCCACCCCACATGTACATCCGGACCGTCGTTTTCGCTGCTTCCTGTTCAATCATTTTATAGGATGAACCTAGCACTTCGTCCTTTGCCGGCAAGTCAGAAGTTGCGCCACACCCGGCAAGCAACAACCCACCGACAGCGATACCGATTACTTTTTTTAACATTTTCATTCCACCCCATCATTTTTTGTCAAATCCGGACTTACCGAGCCATTCAATCAATCGGGGACAAACGGCATATGCTTTCGCTGAAAGTTCCATCCACCACGGTGCATTGACCTCTCGTTTTTGACGCTCGATCGCTCGGACCACCGTTTTTGCAAGCGACTCTTTCGATAACAAAATCGAGGCGACATTCTTTTCATATTTGCGACTGAGATCGGCGCGAATGAAAAATTCAGTCGCAATCGGTCCCGGATTAACCGTCATCACATGAATTCCTTTTGGTCGTAATTCAAGTCGCAATGCATTTGAGAACTGAAGCAGGCTTGCTTTTGTCATGCAGTAGATGGTCGATTTCGGAGTCGGCAGCTTTCCTGCCTGACTGGCGACATTGACAATCATTCCATTCGGACGCAGGAAAGGTAGACACGCTTTTGTCAACCGAACGGGCGTCAGGACATTGATCCGGTGCATCGATTCAATCGTCTCAATCGAGGTATCCTGCAAGAAACTGAATTCTCCGAATCCGGCATTATTGATCAATACATCAATCATGCCATAGTCGACCTGGATTCGTTCGGCTAAATGCTCCGGTGAATGTTCTAAGTCATAGACGATATAGTCAGCATGCAGCTCTCTTGCTAAGCGTTCGAGCCGATCGGCACGGCGGGCAATCAAAATCAAATTCGCTCCTTGCCGGTTCAAGACGCGCGCTAACGCTTCACCGAGACCGCTTGATGCTCCAGTCAAGACAACCGTTTTATTCATTAGATTCATCCGCTAACTCCCGCTTTCGAATAATAAAGAACCGTATCTCGTTTTTCGACTGTAATTTGACCGCTTGCGACTAAATAATCGAGTCGTGCTTTCATTTCACTCATCACGAGCGGAAACGATTTTTTTAAACGATTGCCGTACGTCAACTGCGCTAACTCAAATAACGTCTGCTCTCCCGTCAGATGTTTCAAAAGTTGCTCACCGCGGGCCTTACGTTGGAGCAATCGTTCTTCAATCAAGGATGGAACGTCACGGATTGTTTCGCCATGACCGGTATAGGCGATCGTGATTCGTTCACCTTGAAGCTTTTCGAGCGAGCGCATATATGCAAGGACAGGGCGTTTTATATCAGACGCATCTCCTGCTTGCGGCTGTTCAAGTAACGGGTTCGGCTCAATCCGTGCCAGTAAATGGTCGGCTGCAAACAATGTCCCGTCTTGACCGAGAATCCCGATCTGGTCGCTTGCGTGTCCCGGTAGCTCAATCACGCGGTATGTACTTGCCGCCGTGATGGAATCCCCTTCTTTTAGGACATAGTCGAGTTGTCCTTTTCCGAGCCATTTGAGGGCCGACAGATAACTCGGTAGCAACGCTCGTATTTCTTTTGGCACCCCGAACGACATCGCTAAGCGTTGCAAAAAGGCATCGCCACTATTCAAGAAGTCCGTATCCTGTTCTAAATAGGGACGAAGTCGTGCGTGCCCGTAAATCGCAATTCCTTTTTCAGAAAAACGATAAGCCATTCCGGCATGATCGGCGTGGTGATGCGTCACGATTACTTTATCGAGTTCTTCGACAGACAAGCCGATTTTCTGCAAACCCTCTTGCATGGCGTGCCAAGCTTCTGCCGTATCCGGTCCACAATCAATCAAAATATTTTCATTGTCCGTTTTGAGGACGTAACAATTGATATCACCGACTGGAAACGGCGTTGGGATCGGTAGCGTGAAGATTTCATCTTTGCTGTTCACTTGGAATCCCCTCATTTCTCTCACTAGTTTCCTTCATTATAGAGAAAAATGAACCCGAGCCGCAAACTTTGTCTGTCACTCTCTTGCATCCCTTCACTAAAGCATACGTAAACCGTCTGGAATTGGATGCAAAAAAAGCGACCTTTCGCAGAATGAAAGGTCGCTCGTTTATTGCAAATTTTATTTTAAATTAAGGACAGTCAGTTTATCACGCGTCATCGAAGCAAGACTTCGTCCGACACCCTGCACACCAAGTCCAGATGATTTAACGCCGATGAATGGGAAGTGGTCTGGGCCACGTTCAGTCCGACCATTAATTTGAACAGAACCTGTTTCAAGGGCATCCGCTACAGCAAAAGCTGAATCAATGTTTTCCGTAAAGACACTTGCTTGAAGACCGTATTCCGATTCGTTCGAGTACGCAATCATCTCTTCGACTGAGCTGACACGAATGATTGGTAAGACGGGTCCGAACGGTTCTTCCCAAGCAACACGCATGTCACGTGTCACGTTGTCGATTAGTGTTGGTTCAATCAAGTTGTTCGTCCGGTTTCCACCAGTAACGATTGTTGCACCTTGATCTTTCGCATCCGTAATCAAGCCCTCCACGTAATCCGCTGATTTTGTATCGATCAATGGAACTACGACACTGTCGTCTTCAGGTGAACCGACCGTTAACTTCGCGATCCGTGTTGTTAATTCGTCAACGAGCGCATCCGCTTGATGATCTAAGACGAATACACGTTTGATCGCTGTGCAGCGTTGTCCAGAATAAGAGAACGCTCCACTGATGATGTGATCCGCTGCTAATGAAAGGTCCGCGTCTTCTAAGACGAGTGCCGGGTCTTTTCCACCGAGTTCAAGTACAAGTGGGATCATCGCTGATTGGCGAGACAAGTGACGTCCCGTCCCTGTACCACCCGTGAAAGTAATCATATCAATTCCTGGATGTGCTGTTAAATAGTCACCGATGACTGATCCCCGACCTGTCACGACGTTAACGAGACCTGACGGAAGACCTGCTGCGACGAGTGCTTCAATCATCAAGATTCCACTGATTGAACCTTGTGTTGCCGGTTTGAAGACAACCGCGTTTCCTGTCATCAACGCCGGTGCAAGTTTTGCTGCCGCTAAATTGACCGGGTAGTTAAATGGTGAAATCGCAAGGACGACGCCGAGTGGCGCTTTTTTGATGACTGCAAGTTTTTTGGCACTCCCACCTGGGAATGAATCGCCTTGCATCATTTGACCGTCAAAACGAAGACCTTCTTCTGCTGTATACCGAATGATTTCCGCAGTCCGCTTCACTTCTTTAACGCCATCTGCACGTCCTTTACCCACTTCACGCATGATGACTTCGCCGATTTCGTCAGCGCGTTTTTCAAGTTCTGTTGCCCATGCATGTAATAGTTCAGCACGTTTGTTTGCTGGTTGTTTCGCCCAAGTCGTTTGTGCCGCTTTTGCTGAAGCAATCGCACGGTCGACTTCTGGTTTCGTCATCGCTTGTACACGACCAACGAGTTCTTCTTTATATGGTGAAGAGATTTCGATTGTCTCTTTTGATTCACTCTCATACCATTGTCCATCCAATAAAAATGTATACGTTGTTTTTGTTGTATTCATTCCACTCTACCTCCATATGTTTTTTCTCTCTGTCACTTCAGTGTGTGGCTGCATAGCTATTGTAAACAATTGGTCAGACAAATGCCAAACATTTTGCTTAACATATTATGAAAGCGATTACAATAGTTTTTTTATTGAATTTGATATGGAATGTTTTACGAAATGTGCCGATAACTAGGCAGAAGTGAATGTGCAGGAACGAAAGGGGATAAATCACGTGTACAATCAACACGATATTTTGTTAGAAGCGGGTACGAATGAATTAGAAATCGTCATTTTCCATTGTGGTCCTTATACATTTGGGATTAACGTCATGAAAGTGCGTGAAATCATCGTTCCGTTACCGATGACACCACTCCCAGGAACACCAGATGCCGTCAAAGGATTAATCGAACTACGCGGTGAAGTCATGACGGTCATCGATTTGCCGACTGTCATCGGTGTAGCCCATGACGAAGCGACGGAAGATCGGTTGATCATCTGTGAGTTCAATGGCGAGAAAAGTGTCCTTCGCGTCGATTCTGTCACGGAGATCAGACGTATCTCGTGGGAACAAATTGATACACCGAACGAACTCGCACGTGGAATCGAAGGATTGACGAACGGCGTCGTCAAGACAGGCGATAAGATGATCATCTTACTCGATTATGAAAAAATCGCACTCGAACTGTCTCGTAAAGACATCTTCGCACGTGAAGAAGGACGTCGCGTCCAACCGCGTGACAGATCGAACAAAACGATTTGGATTGCCGAAGATTCAGAAATGCTCCGGACACTCATCATTGAGACGCTTGAAGAAGCAGGATATCACGGCTTAAAATGGTTCATCAACGGAAAAGATGCATTTGACGCCTTCGAAGCAGGTAGCGATTGTGACTTGTTGATCACAGATATCGAGATGCCGAAAATGGACGGACTTCATTTATCGAAACGCCTTCGTGAAGACGACCGGTATGCCGAACTGCCAATCATCGTCTTCTCTTCCTTGATTTCAGATGATCTTCGCCATAAAGGTGAATCTGTTGGGGTCAATGCACAAATTACAAAACCAGAAATCGGTCGTTTGATCGAAACGGTCGATTCATACGTCTTGTAAGACGTTGTTGACGGTTATATCGGAGCTCACTTTCCAGTGGGCTCCGATTTTTCAATTCACAAAAAAAAAAGAAGCGTCCACGAAATCGTGAACGCCGGTTTACTTTTTTCATCAATTACTTGATCGAGTCCGAATTCTTTCCAATAAAAGCATCCAACCAGACTTTTCTGAACTCCACCATAGATTGATCAATGTTTTGCAAAACCTGATTCGCATTTTCAAGCGAACCCGTTTCTGCTTCTTTTTCAAGTTGTTCGAACTCATCTGCCAAATCGTCCGCCGCGACCGAATAGGAGGCACCTTTAAGTAAATGTGCGATTTTTTCTGTCTGTCCCGGATCATTGTTATTGATCGCTTGCTCTAGTTCAGGAAATTTACGATCAAACTGCGCAATGTATGTTTCACCAATCTTTTGTAAAAATACGTGGTCCCCACCGGCGATTGAACGTAATTCCTCTAACTTCTTTTGATTAAAAAAAGGCATCTGGTTCCCCCCTCTGGTTTCATTTTAACATTAAATGTCGTAAAAAAAAATCTGAGAATCATTTACACGCCCTATCTTCTGTCCCTATAATAAGCAAGTGAAGAGCAGGAGGGATAGACATATGTTGACGATTTATCGAAGTGATGTGACCGGGGCAGTCAACGAAATTCAAGAATTCACGAAAGGTTCTTGGATTCATCTTGTCAATCCGACAAAAGACGAAGCCGACCAAGTCATTGCTGCCACAAAGATTCCTGAGGATTTTATCTATGACCCACTGGACGTTGAGGAAAAACCTCGTTTTGAAAAAGATGATGAAGGGCTCTTGATGATTGTCGATGTTCCGTACATCGAAGAAGAGTCATCGGGACGACGCTACAACACGATCCCGCTCGGTATCATCGTGACGTCGAGGCATTTCATCACCGTCTGTTCGCAACAACTCGACGTGTTGACCTTGTTCTCGAACGGTAAATTACGGACATTCCGGACGAATTATCGTTCACGCTTTGTATTTCAAATTCTTTATAAAGTCAGCTCTTCTTACCTTCGTTTCCTTCGTCAAATCGATCGCCGAATGGACGAACTCGAAGATGAACTTCAACGTTCGATGCGAAATCAAGAAATTTTTCAACTGATGAACTTACAAAAATCCCTCGTCTATTTCATGACGTCACTTAAATCAAACGATGGTGTTCTTGATCGCATCATTAAAACACCGAGTCTCGAGAAACATGAAGACGATGAAGATTTACTAGAAGATGTTTTCGTCGAGCACCGCCAGGCAATGGAGATGGCACAAATCTATAAAGATATCATCAGTTCGACGATGGATACGTTTGGTTCCGTCATCTCGAACAATGTAAACTTCGTCATGAAGTTTTTAGCCTCAATCACGATTGTTATTTCAATCCCGACAATGATTTCCGGAATGTTCGGGATGAACGTCCATGTGCCGTGGGAAGGTGAAGTCATCGGCTTTTGGATTGTCTTTGGGATGATGATTTTCTTCTCCGGACTCGCTGCCTTTATTCTGTGGCGGAGACGCTTTTTCTAGCACAAAAAAACCACTCGCTTTTACATGCTGAAGACGTAGCATGTACAAAAGCGAGTGGCTTTTTTAATTGATTTCGACCGTGACGAGACATAAATCATCGGCCTCATCACTTTGATCGGGCTGAATCAAGTGGTGAATGTTTGGTCCTTGTTGTTCGATCAACTGACGGATCGCACTGATCCCTTCGTCAATCCCTTTGCTATACAGCTCCATGAAACCATCCGTATAGAGGTAGATACATCCAGGAGACGTCAAGTCGATTGTCCGACTCGTATATTGTGAGTCCTCAAACATCCCGACTGGCAATCCTGTGTTCTCGAGGGCGATGATTTGATCCCCCATCCGTAACAAACCAGGTGGGTGTCCCGCATTCGCATAACTAAGTTTCATCTCATCCAAGTCGATGTACAAATAAACGGCAGTAAAATAAATTTCCGTTTCATCCCCTGGGAAAAGGCGGCTCATCTGACGGTTCAGTTCTTCAAGTACTTTTGCCGGATCACCGATGCGATGCACGAGTTCAAACAAGATCGAGCTCATCCCCATCGTAATCAACGCTGACGAGACACCATGGCCCATGACGTCAAACAAGATGATGCCATATTTATTTTGCGAGATGCGGTACCAGGCATACATATCTCCCGCTAGTTTTTTAGAAGGAATATAGGTTGCCATGATTCGAATGTCTTCATCTTCGATATTTGCACTCAAAACACTTTGCTGGAGCTTTTGAGCAAGATCAAAATCTTCTTGTAAGACTTTTTCATATCGTTTCCGTGCATCTATCGCTTGTTTTAATGACATCGCATTTCGAACACGAGCAAGCAATTCCGTTTTTCGAATTGGCTTTGTCGTATAGTCTGATGCTCCCGCATCCAGTCCATCCGCGATGTCCTCTTCATTGGAACGACCGGACACGATGACGATTGGCAGTTCATCTAAACCAAATCGTTTTCGGATCAACCGTGTTGTATCAATCCCACTAATGCCGGGCATCTCTACATCCAGTAATACGACATCTAAGTTGTCGATAAAGGCCGGGTCCTCCATCAATTCGATCGCTTCTTCCCCACTCATCGCTTTTACGACATCGTATCCTTCATTTTCAAGCAGTCGCTCCAAAATCATTAAATTCGTAAATTCGTCATCTACGACTAATATACTCATACCGTCACCTCGTTCCTAAACATGTTAATCTGAACATAGTTTATCACATCATGACCACTTTCGTTTAGACGAACGGACAGTTTTCCGTCATACTAAAAGAGAAGAATGAAAGGAGGAATGGATCATGTGGCTCTATGTTGTTTCCATTCTAATCATCGTGTTTGTCTTAGTTGCTTCAATCATCGTCATTTCAAAAGGCTACGGATATAAAGGCAATCAAGACGATATCGAAATTGACTACGATGAAATCAACCGTAAACTGACTGAAAAGCAGGATGAAGAGAAGCAAAACTAAACAACTTTGACCGTCTGAGACCATTTTAACATCGGTGGTCTTTTTTTGTTGCATGAAAAGTGCATGTTTTCCTTTTTTATGACGAGGGTACATATCTATCATGGTCAACTATTATCTTAAGGGAGTGTCTATTCATGGAACCTAATCTACAAAATGATCCACATGCTGCTCAACAAGAACATCCAAATCGTCAATTCGATCAAGAAGCTTCGTCAGGTCGTCGTGTCAATTTACTTACGGGGATGTTGCTAGGAGCTGTCGTTGGCGGATTGCTTACAATGCTGAGCTCAACGAATCGACAAAACACAAAACAAGGACTTAGCGGCGCAAAAGATTCCGTTTCATCATTAGCATCTACTATTAAAGAAGATCCGTCAGGAAAAGCTTCACAAGTCATCGAACAAGTAAAAAGCGCTTCAGGAATCATTCAAGAAGTCGCTGGTGACGTCCAAAATGTGTATGACAAGGTTAACAATGAACTTGATACCGTCAAATCGGATGCTTCTTCTGTAAAAGATACTGCAACGGAAGCTAAGGGTGACCTGTCTTCAATTAGTGAAAAAGTGGTCGAAGCAAAAGACGTGGCGCTTGGAAAAGAAGAAGCCCCACAAAACAATCAATCAGACAATTCACAGCAAAATAAATAAACCGTTTTATCAAAAACCATCATGCTTCTGGCATGGTGGTTTCTTTAACGTTGTCACAACAATCCATTACTCAAAAAATTTCACGATGATTGCGACACGTTCACGCATACCATATCGTAATACACCAGATAACGGTGTTTTTGCAGGAATCGCATCACTATTCAATCCTACTTTCTTCGCTTCGGTACGAGCACGATACAAATGAAAATCTGACGTCACGATCGAGACTTGATTTTCACCTTTTGGTAATAACGATTTTGAAAAACGTAAATTTTCAGTGGTCGACGTCGATTTGTCTTCGAGCACAAGACGTTTTTCAGAGATTCCTTCGTCAATCATGCCACGGCGCATCGCTTCTGCTTCTGAAATCGCTTCACCCTGCCCCTGCCCACCGCTCAAGATAAAAGTCGTTCGCGGATATTTTTTTCCGTATGCAGCTGCAGCCTGAATCCGGTTTTCCAATATCAGTGACGGTGTTTCCCCTCTGACACCTGCACCGAGGACGATGACAAACGAGTGTTTCCCGTTCGCTGCGGGACGTTTTCCTTCTGCGACAAATAAACCGATACTAAACCAAAAAATGACGAGTCCACCTACGATTCCGGCCACTACAAGCCGA
Organism: Exiguobacterium sp. s133; assembly: GCF_018618595.1. Lineage (NCBI taxonomy): Bacteria > Bacillati > Bacillota > Bacilli > Caryophanales > Exiguobacterium > Exiguobacterium sp. s133. Next base: position 37,711 of record NZ_JACSMK010000013.1, on the reverse strand, counting down.
TATCTTTTCAAAACTTGTTTGATCCGTTCCATGAGTCATATGATTCCTTTCAGACTGCTATTTTCGATTACATCCGTTTCTACGATGTTTTTCTAAGAAAAGTTTCAATCACAAAACAGGGGCGACTCAAAAATGGGGATGTCTCCCGATTAAAAGGAATCCGGACTTTTTCATGCATACCTCCGGCAAGCACTAAACTATCTTGAACAATAGAAATGACCGATGGTCCCGTGAATCGCGGGAGCAACGGTCATTTGATTAAATGGAGGACGGAAACGTCCGTCACACGGATTGATGTTGGTCCGACTTCTGATTCAGACCCCTTTTGCTAGATTAATTTCCCCAAATTGCTGTCGCATATTCTGGATGATCAATGAATGGATTGCGGTTTTTTTGCCATTTTTCAAAAATGATGTCATTGCGTTTCTTTTCAAATGCATCGACCGGGTCAAGTTTGTTCCACGCTTTTAACGTCGATAATTTTCCGTGAAGTGGGTTTGAGCCATTGTTGACGTTTTCTGACGTCTCTAAGTCGATTTCGCCGCCACCTTCATAACGAACCGCCATATAGAAAATCATCCGCGCGATATCACCTTTGACGCGAGTCGGTGGTTCCCATGAATCACCATCTCGGTTACAATCGCATCCGCTATATTTCGTTCCGCCATTGTCAAAATCAAGGTTCCCACGAGCACTATTGACGACGACGTCTGACGGACGTAAGTGATGCAAGTCTGTCCCTGGTCCCATGCTTGTTCCGAAGTCTCCATGCGATTTTGCCCAGACATGCTCTCGGTTCCATTGACCGACATTCCCACCGTTGCTATTTTTTGAAATGGACTTCCCCGTGTACAATTCGATCACGTTGTTCACATTACCTGGATCTTGATCGGTTTCTTTTAATGCCGTCCAAACCGTGTCATACGAGACTTCCGTATGATTATCGATGATGTCATGCAGTGATGCTTTTAATGCCGCACCCGTTTTCCCTGCTGCCGGCTGATAATAGGCATCGATTGTTGATTGTGACGTTACCGCCTGTGGTCCCGCTACTATCTTTGTTGAATCTGTTTTGGCGATGACCGGCGTGAAGGCAAGTGATCCTAACGCGAGTGTCGCAACAAGTGCCCCACTGATTTTCGACTTCCAGTTCATGCTTTTTCCCCCTCAGGTTAAGTATGGACATGCAATGTCAAACCGTATTACACTCCCATTTTCACATCACTTGTCTTTCTTATGGAAGATGGACGAAAGACCTCTTCTTTTTAGAGGAATCCAGAAATCAGAGTTAGCACAATTGTTCAACGGTTAGAAGGTCCTGTTTTTTAGTGAATCACGAATCAATAAACGATGAATTATTATTTAGAAGAACTATTCTAGAGGCAAAAGTCATGATTATAAAGGATACATAAATAAGGTATGAGGATGATACTCCCCACGTTTCAACTTGCTATAATAATTAATGCAAGCGTTTTCATAATTTGATAGAGGAGGCTTTTTGATGAAACATAAAAGCTTGATTGTCGCATCTCTTGCAAGCGTGACGTTTTTAGTGCCACTTGCGCAACCGATTGCAGTAGGGGCAACAGCAGACAACGGGACGATGATGCAATACTTTGAATGGTATTTACCAAACGACGGGAACCACTGGAACCGTCTAGGAAACGACGCTTCTAAGCTTGATCAACTCGGAATTACATCTGTTTGGATTCCTCCTGCCTACAAAGGAACGACTCAAAATGATGTCGGCTACGGTGCCTACGATCTATATGACCTCGGTGAGTTTAATCAAAAAGGAACAGTCCGGACGAAGTACGGCACGAAAACGCAATTGAAATCCGCCATCGGGCAATTGCACACGGCTGGAATCGATGTGTATGGTGATGTCGTCATGAACCACAAGGGTGGTGCTGACTTTACGGAATCCGTCACGGCCGTCGAAGTCAATCCGGGTAACCGTAATCAAGAAGTCTCTGGCGACTATCAAATCCAGGCCTGGACCGGGTTCAACTTCGCGGCGCGGAGCAACGCCTATTCAAACTTCAAATGGAAATGGTATCACTTCGACGGAACGGATTGGGATCAATCCCGCTCAAAAAGTGCCATCTATAAATTCCGAGGAACAGGTAAGTCGTGGGACTCGAATGTATCTTCTGAAAATGGAAACTATGATTACTTGATGTATGCAGACATTGATTTCGATCACCCGGAAGTGCAGCAGGAAATGAAAAACTGGGGGAAATGGTACGTCAATGAACTCGGGCTCGATGGATTCCGTCTTGATGCCGTCAAACACATCAAACATACGTATCTCGCAGATTGGTTGACGAATGTTCGTCAGACGACGGGTAAGGAATTATTCACAGTCGCCGAGTACTGGCAGAACGATCTCGGGACACTTAAAAACTATTTAAGTCAGACGAACTATAAACAATCGGTCTTTGACGCTCCACTTCATTACAAATTCGAACAAGCGAGTAAAGGCGGCGGCTTTTATGACATGCGCACAATTTTTAACGGCACACTCGTCCAAGATAATCCGACGCTTGCCGTCACACTCGTTGAAAACCATGATTCTCAACCTGGTCAATCGCTCGAATCGACCGTTCAATCCTGGTTCAAGCCCCTTGCTTACGCGATGATTTTAACGCGGGAACAAGGGTATCCATCTGTCTTTTACGGGGACTACTACGGAACAAAAGGCTCATCGAACCGCGAAATCCCTGCCCTCGCGTCAAAAATCGATCCGATTCTAAAAGCACGGAAGGACTTCGCGTTCGGGAAACAAAATGATTACCTCGATAACCAAGACATCATCGGTTGGACACGGGAAGGCGTCAGTGACCGCTCAAAATCAGGGCTTGCGACAATCCTGTCTGACGGCCCTGGTGGGAGCAAGTGGATGTATGTCGGTACGCAAAATAAAGGCGAAGTCTGGACAGACATCACCGGTAACAATTCAGCTTCCGTCACGATCAATGCAGACGGGTATGGTCAATTTTTCGTCAATGGTGGTTCTGTCTCGATCTACCGCCAACAATAATTCGTCCTATTTAAAAGCCCCCATCCGGTACCGTTTCCTTTTCAGGAAGGTTCGTGGATGGGGGCTTCTTTTCATTCAGCGAGACCGACACTTTCGCGAATCGATTCTTCCTGTTCAATCGCTTCAAGCAGGAAATGGGCGACATCGGCCCGATTGATTTGTTTCGCTTGGTCGGGTACACCGTCAGCTGTTTGGCGGTACATCCCGGTTAACGGACCATTCATCAAACGGAGTGGTCGTGCGACCGTATAGTCGACGTCTGCCTGTTTCAACAAGTCAATTGCTTGCCGGTGATCACGTAATGGATTCTTTAAGATTTGCTGTGCGAGTAATCCTTGTGCACCCGGTAATTCCTTATCAACACCTGCTGATGCGACGTAACCAATCCGCGTTACACCACTGACTTTCATCGCATTGATGATCCGGACGAGACTTCGTTCTAAAAATCCACTGTAGGCAAGGCTTTCTGTCCCTAACGCCGTCAAGACAGCATCTTGTCCGACAAGCGCCGCATTGACATCCTCTTGGTTCAAGACGTCCCCCGTGACGACATGAAGTCGTTCATCTTTTAGTTCCAACTTATCCGGATTACGGACGAACGCCGTCACCTCATGGTCATGCGCAATCGCCTGTTTGACGAGTTCTTGTCCGGTTTGACCCGTAGCCCCAAAAATAATCAATTTCATGCATAACATCCTTTCCCTTTCAAGATCCACTGTTTGAATGATACCCTTACCGCTTGAAAATGAATCGTCTTCCCTCACCCTTATTTTCAGAAAATTATTTTTATTTATTAACAGTGTATGCTAAAATCTCCCTAAGTACATATGGATATTTTTTCCTTAATTAAAAGAACGACCATCTTTTTTCTTCGATAAAGACAGGAAGTCAGTCTATTCTGCTTTATGCTTTGGAAACTCGTACAGTCACGTCGCGTGAAAAAACGGCGCCCTTCTTTTGGAGGTGTGACGGATGATGTTCCACTATCTCAATACGGACGATGAGGTTCTACGCTTCGAACAACAATTATCACGCTACTCATCACCTTAACCTTGGAGGGATTTCCTATGAAGCTACAACAGTTAAAAGACCAACTCAATTCGATTTATCTCGGCAAACCGGACGTCATCGATCTCTGTCTGACGGCACTCATCGCCGAAGGTCATATCCTGCTTGAAGATGTACCGGGGACCGGGAAAACGATGCTTGCGAAAGCACTCGCCCAAAGCTTCGAGAGTGCCTTCTCCCGGATTCAGTTCACGGCGGATTTGCTTCCGTCCGACGTCATCGGTTCAGACTTCTTCAACTTAAAGACGCAGGAGTTCGAGAATAAACGCGGACCGTTGTTTGCAAACGTCGTCTTGATCGATGAGATCAACCGCGCCGTCCCGCGGACACAATCGGCATTGCTTGAAGCGATGGAAGAACGTCAAGTCTCGATTGGCGGAACAACGTATCAGATGCCGGCACCATTCTTCGTCATCGCAACTCAAAATCCGATCGAGTCAGCAGGAACATTCCCGCTACCGGACGCCCAACTCGACCGGTTCATGGTCGCGATCGAAGTCGGTTATCCGGATTTTGAGAACGAACGCCGCTTGCTGTCTGAGATTTTGACGAACGTCCGCCGATCAGCCGTCGGGATTGCGTCAGGAGGGGACTTGATTTCATGGCAGGAAGAAGCACGACGTGTCCATGCGTCGCAAGACGTGCTCGATTATCTGCTGCATATCGTTCAGGCGACACGGAATCATGAACTCGTTGAAGTCGGTGTCAGTCCACGTGGTGCGATTGCCCTGCTTCGCGCGTCCCAAAGCTATGCTTTCTTGAATCAACGCGACTTCATCATTCCGGAGGACATCAAACACCTTGCAAAACATGTCTTGGCCCACCGCCTGACATTGACACTTGAAGGGGGCATCAAGACGACAAAGGCCCAAGTCTTGCACCATCTCCTTGATGCCATTCCAGTTCCTGTCGAGATTGGGTGACGCGGATGAAAATCGAACGTTCCGTCCCCTTTTGGCTCGAACAAAAATTATTTCCCGTCTATTGCATATTGACATTTTTATTCTTATTCCTCCCCGTCGTCTCGGGACTCGGGTTTCTCTTTGCCGCACTCGCGACGATTCATGTCGTCGTCAACCGGACAGAACGGCAACTCCGCCGGGAAGTCGCTTTAGAATGGAAACACTATGAACGATTGATGTTCAACCAAGAACAAACGGACCTCCAGCTGCAACTTTTCGGACTCGAACTTTTTTCGTCACTCGGCCTTAAGGCCTCCCTCCGTCTCCATGCTGCTGACGGGATTGTTTTCACGACGAGTGACGCGCTCCATCCCCACACGTATGATACCGAACTGGTGTTGACGGAAGAATTGTTTACGATCCCAATCCAGACCGTCAAACGTGGTCCGACGGCACTCGACGAAATCATCTTAACGATTCGTCTGCCCTGGCGGATGGGCGTTTACTTATTTTCATTCGACAGTTATCCGCAGTTCACGGTGCTGCCTTCGTTAACGGCACAATCGACACCTTTCCTGCTGAACCGCTTACGGATTGGTGATCGTCCGGACCGCTATTCACCATTAAAAAACAAATTGGTCCAGCTTGGATCAAAAGCGTATACGACGGAACCGTCGAAGGACATCGATTGGTACGCGACAGCAAAAACCGGCCGTCTGCAAGCAAAAGTCTATGAGACGAGTAATCAGGACACATTCACCATCGCCCTCAATTTGTCGGGTCCAAGTGGATACGGCTTACATAATCAATCGGAACGCTTCATCGAACAAGCTTCGTTCTTAATCAGTGAGTTGATTAAGGAGGGCTGTAAAGTTGAATTGTTCCTGAACCGTCTCAACGAAGCGAACCACATGACCCACTTGGCGTTAGGTGAAGGACAACCGCACTTGAAGCACGTCCTTGTCCACCTGTCGACGTTATCCGACCGGGATTCCTATATCGCAACAAAACAGTTCGAACGGTATGTCGTGCGTCGAAAACATCTTAACAGTCAGCTGATCCTGGTTGGGAACGACCGGATCCAGGCGATTGGCTGACGATCAAAGAAGGAGGTTTTATCATGGTTTCCCTAGTCATTCGAAAGTCGCTTCAGTTCATCGTATCGTTGGTCGTTTTACTGTGCATCAGCGCCTTACCGGCATTGATCGTCCAGTTACGTCCGAACTTTTCGAATTACACCGATGCGCTCAAACAACAAGTCCTGTTTTTGACTGGTGTCGAACCGATTCTTTATTACAATGTGACCGCACAACAGCTTCGTCCGTTGTTGCCGGACTTACAACCGTTCATCCAGGAGACGCTGCTGATCTTCAGTAGTGCCCTTGTCTGTTCGTTTATCGCCGCACTTGTCTACGCGTTTTTCTTTTATCGCGCGCGTCTGCGGACACGTAACCTGTTGAAGCAGACGACGCGTGTACTCGAGATGGTGCCGGATTTATTTTGGGTGATTTTTTCACAGTACATCATCATCGTTCTTTTTAAGACGACCGGTTTCGATCAAATCGAAGTCGCCGGCGGTTTTGCTGATTCGATCCGTTTCCTTCCGATTCTGACGCTGTCGCTGACGACCCTCTTCTTCTTCATCAAATGGTTGACGGGGCAGATCCAAGAAGAGGAAGGAGCCAGCTATATCGAACTTGCCCGCGCCAAAGGGACACACGCGAATCATTTATTTTGGTCACACTTGATTCCGAACTTGTTTTATCGGTTCTATCTGTTTTTCCGCGCCAACGTCATCACGATTTTATCGAGTCTCGTCGTCATCGAATACACATTCAATGTCCAAGGTCTGTTTCGGTTCGTAATCATGAATCCGCAACTTCCTGTCCTGCTCGTGACGCTCCTCTTGATTTACTTACCGTTCTTTTTGATTGACTTGATTGCTGAGCTTTGTATTCCAAAAGCTTGGAAAGGTGGTGCTGTATGAGACGTGTCTTATTGCGTGATCCGTTCTTTTGGGGCTGTATCCTGATTTTTGCGACGCTCCTCCTACTTAGTGTCGGACATACCATATTTCGTGACGGACAAGTCGACCAAATCTCGAACCGGTACGCGGCGGATGGGACGTTCCTCGCGACATCTCCACTTGAACCATCGCGTGAGCAGTGGTTCGGAACGGACCGGGCGGGCAACGATTTATTCCAAATCATGATTGCCGGTGCCAAGTGGACGATCGGGATTTGCTTTGCCGTCGCCTTCGGACGCATCCTGCTCGCTCTGTTGATCGGCGTGCCGCTCGCCTTTAGGGGTAAAAGATTAAATACGGCAATTCGTACCGTTCTTGACGGCTTTTTAATTTTACCGATTTCCTTACTGGCCTATTTCATTTTGTTGACAGGCTTATTTTTTGCAAGTCCAGAAGACATTCCGTCCTTGTCTTCCCGTGTCCTCTTTGAGACAGGCGTACTGATTTTACTCGGGTTACCTGCCTTACTGATGTATTTAGTCAGTGAAACGCGTCACTTGTTGACGCAAGAGTTCATGGTCGTCGCCCGAACACTCGGTGGCAGTCCCCATTACCAATTTAGAAAGCACATTTGGCCGCATCTTTTACCGACGCTTGCCATTGTTTTCATGCAACAGTTCGTCCAAACGTTGATGGTCTTGATTCACCTGTCCTTGTTCGGGTTATTTTTCGGCGGGACACTTTCACGCTTTGCGAACGATGTTTCACCGACGATTTTTGAATGGTCTTCCCAGTTCGGTTTCTACTTCCTTCAGTTTTCAGCCGTTTCCTGGATCAATCACCTGTTCCTGATCCCGGCAATCAGCATCGCTGCGCTCGTCTTCCTCGGGAACTTGCTGACGAGTCGTCTCGAGCGTGCCTATCGCTTACGACGTGAACAGCTAATCTTCACGGAACCGGTCGCACAGGCAGAAGCCGCTACGACACGTTTGACGAATCCGTTTGATTCTGTCTCACCATCAATTACGAAATAATTATGTAAAATATACTTAGCGCCGTCGTATTCTTTTATATGACGGCGCTAAGTATGTCTTAATTTCTTTTAAACTACTTAATCCCTCTAAAAAACAAGCGTTTGGTCTTTTGCGGGTATAGAAAGAGAGAAGGGACGTGAAAATGATGATTGAAGTCAAGAACTACTCTCAACGCTTCGGAAAAACCGACGTGTTGACAGATGTCAATTTTTTAATTGGTCAAAGTGAAATCGTCGGGCTGATTGGACCAAGCGGTTCCGGTAAAACAACATTAATCAAGTCGCTGATTGGCCTCCAAACCCCGTCAAGCGGAACCGTCACTGTACTCGGGTCACAGCAGCCGTCGTTACGTCAGGCAGAAAAAATCGGCTATATGGCGCAAGCCGATGCTTTGTATGAGGATTTGACGGCACGTGGCAATTTACGCTATTTCGGCAAGCTGTACGGCTTAAAAAAGACCGCCTCCGCGCCCGGATCGAATCCGTCCTCCAGTTCGTCGACTTAAAGCAGGATGCCGACCGCCCGACCCATCAATTTTCCGGTGGGATGAAGCGCCGCCTCAGTCTTGCGATCGCCTTGATTCATGAACCGACTTTGCTTCTGCTTGATGAACCGACCGTCGGAATTGATCCCGCCCTCAAGAAAACGTTCTGGCACGAGTTCGACCAACTGCGGAAGTCTGGCGTCACAATCCTCGTCACGACACACGTCATGGATGAAGCCGAGCGGTGCGATCGTTTATTATTGATTCAACATGGGCGATTGATCGACGCCGGTACGCCCGCGGAATTAATTCAACGATTCGGCTCAATCGATGAAGCTTTCATCCGAAAGGAGCAAGTCTGATGCAGACACTGACCGTAGCAGAACGTGTCATCTCGCAAATTTTTCGGGACAAACGGACCATTGCGATGATGTTCCTCGCCCCCCTATTCGTTCTCTTTTTATTATCATCAATCCTCGGTTCGAGTTCGGATGAAGTCACGATCGGCACCGTCGACCTACCCGAAACGTTTGACGAGGTTCTCGCATCGAAAACGGCGACGACGACCTATCCGAGTTATGCGGACGGAAAACAGGCGATGGAAGATCAACACATCGAGGCATTGATCACGTACCGTGATGATGCCCCGGAGATTTTGATTGAAGGCGGCGACGTCTCTAAAAATGCCCACGCCATCCAGGTCATCCGCGAAACGTTAACGGCAATCGAGATGAAGCAGGCGACGACAGCGAATGCACAGTTACGCGAAACCGTTAATCAACTGCAACAACGGCTCGAACAATTGACGAATCAAAAATTGACCGTTCCCCCTACCGCCTCACGATCAATGACGGAACCAGATATCCGCTTTTTATATGGAGATAAAGATGCAGAACTGTTTGATCAAATTGCACCTGCCTTGATGGGATTTTTCATCTTTTTATTTGTCTTCATCATCGCCGGGGTCAGCTTTCTACGTGAGCGGTCCAGCGGGACACTCGAACGGACACTCGCTACTCCGCTCAAACGGTCGAGCATCGTCTTCGGATACTTCGTTGGCTTTTTCTTGTTCGTCACGATTCAAACTGTCCTTATTCAACTATTCATCGTTAATATCTTGAACGTGACACAACAAGGCAACTATTTTCTGTTACTCTTCGTCAATTTATTGACGGCAAGCGTCGCCCTGTCACTCGGACTCCTGCTGTCGAGTTTCGCACGGACGGAATTCCAATTGATTCAGTTCATCCCGCTCGCAATCGTCCCGCAAATCTTTTTCAGCGGTCTATTTGATTTGACGGATGCCCCGACCTGGGTCGAAGTCATCAATCGGCTGATGCCGTTGACCTATGCCGCCGATGCCCTGCAAAACATCATGATTCGCGGGTACGGTTTCCGTGAAATTTGGCTCGACCTTGTGGTCCTTGCCGGATTTATGCTTGTCTTCGTCCTCCTGAACATGCGTGCCTTACGGAAACAGCGGCCGGTGTAAGGGCACTTCGTACAAAGGGAATTGACAATCCATTATTTTCCTTATATACTTTAGTCAAAATTGACTGAAATGAGGCCGTCCAATGTAAATTCATCTAAACTCCTAACCACTAACTAAATATGATTGATGTGGAGGTTTTTTAGATGAACCGTTTTACGACTTTACTGGTCAGCCAGTGGATGGCGAATGCGGGGGACGCGCTCTACATCGTCGCCCTCATCGCTACCTTGTATCAACAAACAGGACAGGCGAGCACAGCTGCGCTCTTTCCGATTGCCGTAACGGCAGGCATGACGGTCAGCGGCTTCTTTTTCGCCCGCCTTGCGAAGCAGATGCCCCATGCAACGCTTTTGTTGCTCAGCCAGCTCATGAAGACCCTCTCGCTCGTCTTGATCGTCCTGCTTGATTTACCACTCGTGGCGTTGCTCCTTCTCGTGGTTTGGATTGCCTTTCTCGACGGCTTTGCCCGACCGATTGAAAGTGCCTTTATTCCGCAAATCACGACCGATTTCCAAAAAGCAAACAGCATCGTCCAAGGAACGAATCAAGTCGTCCAACTGATCATGTGGCCGCTCGGCGCGATTTTAGTCAGTACAGGGTCGCCCCAGTCCGTCTTATTCGTCTCATTGCTGCTTTTTCTTGTTGCAAGTATCGGAACGGCGCTATTTCGTTATCAAGTGCGCTCCCTTCAAGGGTCTGTGGAAGAAGAAGGTAATGAACCGACGTTTCGTTCAAGTTTGCAGTATACCCGGACTAACGTACCGGCCCGTTTGAATACGGCATTGCTTGGCATCGATGCTTTCGCGAGTACCGCCTGGATTTCTGCGTTATTCCTCGTCTACATCGCTACGCACCTGCATGTGTCGAACAGTTGGTGGGGCATCTTGAATGCATTTTATCTGCTCAGCATGATTGTCGGGAGTTACCAGATGCTCCGACGCCGAAAGCAACGTTCACTGCTACAGTTCAGTGTGTTGCTCTCGATTGTCGCGACGCTTCTGTTTGGTCTCGCTCCGTATGTTGTAGTCGCCTTGATTGCTTGCGTCGTCCAGGGCTACGCCAGTCAACTCCGGGCGATAGAATTAAATACACGGCTTCAAGCAGATACCCCAATCGCACGGTTACCTTACGTTTACAGTGTTCAACAGACCGTCTATACGATTAGCTTTTGTCTCGGGAGTCTCCTGTTCGGTCTTCTCGCCGATTGGCTGAGTATCGAAGTCGTCTATCTCATCGCGAGTATAATCGCGTTGTTAATGATTCGTCCGGCCCGGCAATTACGCAAGCAAGTAGCAACCGAACGGACGCAACAGATTTCTTAAGCAACGGTTCGTTATACAGAAGTGGAGCTGAAGGGATGTGTTGGAGATTCCTTGGTTTTTCCCAAACGTTTTTCTGCACACAATGAAACGCCGCTGATTCCGTTTTTCATACGGAATCAGCGGCGTTTTCGATATCTTCCATGACGACGAACACCATGTTTTAAGCAGGCCTTCCCATGTAGCCGTCAAATCGACGATGGCGTCATTCCCATCGTTTGCTTAACCACGCAACGTATAACCAAAGGACGAACGACACGAGACACAGATACACATACGCTATGTCCAAACTCGCCCGCTCACTGATGAATCCGAACCCGAGACCGACGATGATGATCAGCACGCTCTCTAGCCAGGAAGCAATGGAAACGATTGTTGCCCGCTCTTTTGCTGACGCATAAGTTTGCAAGAGACTACTCGTCATCGGCTCCGACTGACCGTATAACAGAAACACCATGAACAGGAAGAGGATACTTGCCATTCCCGTCAAAGAAAAACTAATGATACTTACGAAAAAGACGACTAATATCCCGTTCAAGTTTACCTTCAACGAACCCTTCTTCAATGCGGGCAACAGGTTGCCAACGCCTTGCGCTACCATAATTAAAATGAACACGAGACCAAATCCAGTCACAGGAATGCCACGATCACGCATTGACAATTGCCAAAATTCTTCGATGAAATTAATCGTCGTCCCGAATAGGACACTAAATAGAAAAATCCGGATCAACATGGGGCGTGTTCTCAGTTCTCGCCAAACGAGACGAAGTGGACGGGCTGTCGATTCTTCAACCACGAGTCGCGTTTCATGTAACGTCAGGCTAACCAGTGTCGCACTCATTAAACTGATGAGCGAAATCTTGTAATGAAATTCAAACGCAGTGGACTGCGTCAACCAACTGCCGGTGAGGGCAGCAAGTCCAGCTGTCATGAGGCTGACTGCATTCAGTCGACCAACTGTCCGTTCGAATCGCTCGACTCGACCGACTTGTTCAAGCGTCTCAAATAAGAAGGCTTTTTCTGTCCCGCTGATCGCAGCAGCCCCGACCCCTGAGAGTACCATCGCACCTAAAAAAGCAGTCAACGTATACGCGTTTAATAGAATCGCGAAGGATAGACATTCTGCCATCATCCCGAAGACGAGAAACCACTTTCGCCCGAAGCGATCGGTGGCTCGTCCGAACGGCAACTCAAGCGACAATTGAGTCAAAGCGAAGACAATTTCTGCGTAAATCACATCGAGAACACTCATTCCACGCGCTTCCCAAAACAACCGCTCAATCACATAAGCAGGTACGAAAGCTGTTGCAAAACGCATCATATATAATTTACGGACGTTCGCTTGAATCGCCGTTTAACAAGGAGGGCGGATTGTACGCATCAGTCAACATCCTCTCTTATTTTTTAAAAAAAACCGTTAGTTTCCATTTCCCGATTTCAAGCAAGTTAATCCCATGTCCGTGATTATATCGTAGATAGACAAACCCCCTACGCCGTATAGACGCAGAGGGTTTCCTTCATTCAAAATCAGTTATTTCCAGTGTTGGTGAGAGTGCTGTCGGATTTTCTTGAATGATGGGCAATTCGACTGTAAAGCTTGAGCCGGCGCCTTCTGTCGAATCGACGTGAATCATGCCTTCATGGGCACGAACGATTTCTTGACAGATTGCAAGTCCAAGTCCTGTTCCACCAATTTTTCGGCTATCGGAATTATCGACCCGGTAAAACTTGCTGAATAACTCTGGCAAGGCGTGACGGGGGATACCGATTCCTTCATCTTGAATCCGAATCCGCAATAAGTCATCGGCAGGTTCGATTCCAATCGTAATCGCGCCGCCATCCGGTGAATACTTGATGGCGTTGTTGATTAAATTACCGAACAGTTGTCGCATTTTTTGTTCATCGGCTTGAATCATTTCGACTGCTGCGTCATCCGTCTCGAGCAAGACAGTATGAGTTTGAGACGAACCGACTTGGAACTCAGCGATTTCACGAATCATCGCTACGACGTCAAGCTCTTTAAAATGATAGTGTTGCTGACTGGATTCCATCCGTTGTACGTCGAGGAAGTCATTGACGAGTCCCGTCAATCGCTCAGTCTCGGCATGAATCGTTTCGAGATAGCGTTGTTGGCGGTTAGGTGTCAACTCTTTTGCTAACATCAGTTCCGTGTAGCCAAAAATCGAAGCGAGTGGTGTCCGCAACTCATGCGACACCGTCGAGACGAATTCCGACTTCATCCGGTCGACTTCTGTTTCGACCGTGACGTCACGCAAGACGAGCATCGTCCCACGGAAACGTCCACCGTAATGAATTCCTTCTGCATAGAGCGTGACGAAACGCTCCTCTTTATTAAGTGATAGCGAAAGACTTTCCGTCGGTACTTGATGACTGCAGACTTGATTCATGTATTCAAGGAATGCCTCGTGTTGATCGACTTGAACCGCCAATTCTTCAATTTTGACATCGAGCGTCATCAAACCCTCGTCATTGAACTGATCGTGCGCTGGATGATGGAACAACGCAAGCAATGGACGATTGGCAAAAATCCGGTCTTCTTCGATATACATGACTGCCTCACGAATCGAGTGTAGCAGTTTCGATGTTTTTTCACGTTCCCGCTCAATTTCATCGAACACACGCATCCGTAGTAAGGACAAGGCGAGCTGACGAGAGAACGACCAAATTTCAGCCGTTTGGTCTTCATTGAATTGATCACGGTAACGGACAAGATAGATGCTTGCAATCATCATGTTCGTCGATGGGTCCATGACGGGTACGACCGTTTCATACATGCTATAAGGGTACGGCAACGGATGATCACTCGTCACTTGTTTCGTTGAACGTACGGCTTTTTTATGCATGCGCGCTCGCTCAAGTAGAGAAAGTGATGACGTCAAAAGTTTCCGTTCTTGATCGACCGTCATGCCGTAAGAGACGATATCCGTATACTCGTCCTCGTCAAGAAAGACAATCGCTCCGAACTCGGCATCTGTAATCGAGATTAATTTTTCGATGATGGCAGGATAAGCTGTTAACGTCTCGCGTGAAGCGAGCGTTTCTGTCAATTCATTCCGGTACCGCAGATGCGTCTCATTGCGTAACGTCACATCAAGCGCTTCTTCGAGTTCTTCTTGTTGTGTTTGAAGCTCCTCTTGTTGGGCAACTAACTCTTCTTGTTGACTTTGTAATTCATCGTTACTTGAGACGAGTTGCGATTTTTGATTTGAAATCGACGCAGCCATTAAATTAAATGTCGTCGTCAACTCGCCAATCTCGTCTTTTGCATTTAAGACCTCAATGGGTGAAGCATCTTCACCTTTTGCTAATCGACTGCTCTCTCGGTTCAATTGACGCAATTGACGTGTAATTTTCGCGACAAATGGTCGAACGAATAACACGATGATGAATAAAAGAACCGCTAAGTTAATTAAGCCGAGAACTTGAGATGAGTTAACTTGTGTCCCTAGTCGATTTTGGGCAGCGAGTTCCTTCTCATTTAATGAATTACGATAATCCGTAAAGACGGTCTCCATGTCAACGATACTCGAACTCATGTCCGCAGCACTTTTCGTATCGATGTTAAATTTCCGATCCTCATCCAGGTTCGGTGTTTGCGTGACTTTACCGAGCGTCGCCATTTGTAAGAACGGTTCTTCGACTTCACCGTCTTTTTTAGCATCAACATAATTAATCAGGCTCGGCATGACGCGCGTCGTGTAGGCGTCATACAGCTCCCGTGCATCATTCGCGTATTGCTCTTCTTCTGTAAATGCCGCATTTTTTTCGAACCACGTCGTTTGTTGATCGATATTTTGTTGTTTCGTTTTAATTTCCTCTAACATTTCATCGTCTCCAAGTAAGACGAATCCCCGCATCTCATATTGAAGACTTTGCCACGATTCATATAAATTCGTCGCATTGGTCCGGTGTTCGTTTAACGTCGCTAGTTCTTGTTTAGCTTCTTGCACCTGCTGTTTCGTATAGAAATATACACCTGCTGATGTCAGCAATAACATTGCTAAAATAATATAGAAAGCGGACATGATTTGGCGTCCGATTGTTCGATTAAGCCATGTTCTCATAAACGATCGATCCTCCCCCTTCTCCTCTAGTTGAATAATACGTATAGGAGATACCTGTCCTTTCTATTGTAAAGGTTTTTTATACTTTTCCATTAAATATGCTCATTTTTTTTTACTTTTCATCTAATTTTAATAAAAATAGTTGTATGTTACAAAAACATGACAAAAAGGTTCGAATTCACTCCTTTTTCGTCAGAAAAAATGCCCCGCCACATACTCGTGACCGGACATTCTTGTTCATGAATGATGCGAATGGTGTGTCGAATGATGATGGATAGGTGCTTCATCTGCCAAGATTTCGCCGTCGAGCAGACCAAGCCTTGCATATTGTGCCGTGATGTCTTGTTTCGTCATCTCGGTGATTTGGTCTGTCGTGCTGATCAACGTTGAGATTCCTTTCACCAACCGGACCGGCTCTAAATTTGTTTTCTCGACCGGAAACGTCGACAAGGGGAGATAGGCGACGTAGGCTTGCGCCCCTTCTTCCGTCGGTGTAACGAGCTCAGAAGCGTGATGGCGCTAATGATTCGTCAAACTGTTCGTCGAGACCCCTTTCGTGACGGCGCTGATCAAGGCAAAAGCCATAAAAGATAAGATTGCGATAAAAAAGATGACCATGAAGACCGGCATGTCTGAAAAGAAACTTTCTCCTTCCACGTAAGCCATCGTTCCTCTCGCTTTCAGCAGCGACATGAACGGACCCGAAATACTACCTGACATGAACATTTCCCCCTATTTCGTTTGATATCTGTTCATACGCAAACGACGCACTAAAAGGTTTCTAGTTCTTTCCATCTCCAAGTAAAACTTCCGCATTAAACCAGTCTTCGACAAACAATGACCCGGCCGGTCCATCAATCTGATAGGAATATAGGACGGAAAAATCGCCTTCTGTCATCATCGGTAAGGTCAGTTCCCGTAAGACCGCTTTGACTTCTTCTGTCATCCTCGTCTCATACTGAACAAATCCGTCTTCCCGCGTTTGCTGTTCTGTCAAATATGGCAACAACAGTGCTTTGCCAAATGATTGGGGGTCATCGATGACTTCAGCCACTACACCGAATAGTTCTTCCGCTTCAAAAATCAAATCATCGGCTTGTCCGATCGTCACTTCATCGGGAAACCAAACCGTCAATTTTGTTCCTTCCTTCAAAAACCGTTCGAATATCGGAATGAACGCCCTGTTCTCCATTAAATCGTAATGCATCATGACTCTCCTTTCATAAACTCGAATTTTAATTGATCGCGCTCTAGATACAACATCGCCTTGAATGTCCGGCCATTTTTCTTCATCTCGAGCGGTTTTGTTTTTTGAGTCGTTAAGATTTTTTTGACTTCCGCCTGTGTCACGCGCGCTCCGAGGATTGTTTTCGGTAATGTAAAACCGCAGTTCGTTTTTTGATACCCGCTGCAGCCATAAAACTTCCCACGATCAAGCACTTCCGCCTGACAGAGTGGACATGGTCCGACCGGGCGGTTCGTTGCGGCGGCGTGACGCGTTTTTGATTTAACTTGCGACGGATCGACATGCAGTTGCTCGACACGCGACTTCGCATCATCGACGAGGTGTTGCGACAGTTTTTTCGCTTGTTCGACGAACTGGGCAGCGGATGCTTCTCCTTTACCGATTTGGTCAAGCCGACTTTCCCACTTTGCCGTCATCTCAGGTGATGCCAAGATGCTCCCGCTGACCGCCTCGATTAAAATCCGCCCTTTTGCTGTCGGATGGATCTCTTTTTTCTTCAGCTGGATGTAATCGCGTCGCTTTAATCCGTCGATGATTCCGGCACGCGTCGCCTCCGTACCAAGTCCCTCGATTTCTTTCATGATCGCCTGTAATTCATTTTCAAGGACTTTCCCCGCTGTCTTCATGCCGAGGATTAATGTTCCTTCCGTATAGCGTTTCGGTGGCTCCGTTTGTTTTTCAAGTACCTTCGCCCCTTTGATCGGAACGTGTTGTCCGTGTTCGACTGCCGGCAGTTCGACTTCCTTCGCCTCAATTTGTAAGACTTCTTTGAAGCCACGTGCAATCGTCCGGCTGCCTTTCGTCAGGAAACGATCTTGCTCCCTTGTCGTGATGATGTCTGTTTTTTCAGCGCGCGCGGGGGGTGCAAAAGCTGCTAAAAACCGCCGGACGATTAAATCGTACACTTGTGCATCACGCCCCGATAATTTCGCGACCGCTCCCGCTTCTTCTGTCGGAATGATTGCATAGTGATCACTGACTTTCGCAGAATTGACATACCGTTTATCGTGTGTGGGATCTTTCGTCAAAATTGCCTTCAGTCCACCGTATTCCGGTTGCTTCAACAGTCGATTCAAAATCGTCGGGAACTGACCCGCTTCTTCCTTTGAGACGAACGATGAATCCGTCCGGGGATAACTGATCCAACCGCGAATGTAGAGTTTTTGAGCGATATCAAGTGTTTCTTTTGCGCCAAGTCCGAACCGTCGACTCGCTTCCGTTTGCAACAACGATAAACTGAACCAGAACGGCGGTTTCTCGATTTGTTCCGTCTTCGTGATGGACGCAACGATTCCTTCCCCCTTCGTCCGTGCCTTGATTGCTTCCGCGAGTGCCCGGTCGGTCAGCTTCGTCTGTTTTTTTTGATCGATGTATTTTCCTTTATACAGCGAAAAGTCAGCCTCGACTTCAAAATAGGTTTCCGGCTTGAACTGTTCGATTTGTTTCTCACGTTCGACGATCAAGGCAAGTGTCGGTGTCTGGACACGCCCAAGCGAAAAGACATCGGCAATGCCTTTTTTCTTCAGTAACGTCGTATAGGCACGCGATGCATTCATCCCGATCAGCCAATCGGCGCAAGCGCGGCTCATCGCCTCATGAAAAATATTTTCCGTTGCTTTTCCGTCCAGTAGATTCGCAAATCCATGATCGACGGCTTGCGGCGTCAAACTTGAAATCCACAGTCGCTCGATCGGTTTTGCATTGTTAGCCAGGCGAAGAATTAATCGGACGATTGCCTCTCCCTCTCGCTCGGCATCAGATGCTATAATGATGGAAGTCGTCGTCCGCTCGTTCAACAGTTTTTTTATGACTTGAAACGCTTTGCTTTTCCCTTTAGCGAGCCGGTAATCGAACCGTTCCGGAATGATTGGCAAATGGTCATAGTTCCAGCGTTTCCATTTAGCATCATAATGGGCCGGTTCCTGTAATTCACAAAGGTGACCGACGGCGTAAGCCAGTTTCGCCCCACTCGGGAAACGCTCACACGGTTTGATTTCGATGTATCCGTCCCGCTTGACCGATGGATACGGCGCTGCGAGCTTTTCAGCCTGTTTTGGTTTTTCCGCAATGATCAATTGCATTGTTACACCCTCATTTCCTAACTACAGACACGTGGAGGTACTCATGCCGTATTTTACTTTGTTCATGGCGTTATTCTTTATTTCGACATCGGCTATTTTCGTGAAATGGGCAGACACGCCAATCGAGGCCGTCGCTTTTTTCCGAATGTTATTCTCGACGTTTCTTTTACTGCCGCTCATTCAAGTTAAAGAATTGTTCAGCCTCAGTTCCTCAACGATCCGCCACATGATTTTAAGTGGCGTCCTGTTAGCCGGGCACTTTTGGTTATGGTTTCTCTCTCTTGATTATACGACAGTTGCCAGCTCAACGCTCTTCGTAACCGCCAGTCCCATCTTCGTCTTAGTCGGGAACGCCGTCTTCTTTAAGCAACACCCGTCGCGAAAAGCGTTGTTTTTCGTCGGCGTCGCCCTGATTGGCGGCGGACTGGTCGCATACGGTGATATCGCCGTCGGAACACGTGCCTTGATTGGTGACGGGCTGGCCCTACTCGCGACGATTTTAGTCGCCGGATACTGGTTGCTCGGGCAACACGTCCGGACAAGTGTCTCGACGAATACATATTCCTTTGCCGTCTATGCCGTCGCGTCCGTCGTTTTGCTGCTGTTCTCACTGATTCAGTCCGTCGATCTCGTCTCGGCGTTTCAAACGGATTGGTTGATTTATGTATTGCTCGCCATCTTCCCGACGTTGCTCGGGCATAACTTGTTCAACTGGGCGCTGTCCCGTGTCAGTGCGAGCATCGTCAGCATCACGATTCTCGGTGAAGCGGTCTGGGGAATGATTTTCGGGTACTTCTTATTCCAGGAATCGCTGACTTGGATTCAAATCACGGGTGCCGCGCTACTCCTTGTCGGCATCGGTCTGTTCTTACGCCGGAATGAAAAAGACATCCGGGCGCAACTCGTCGCACGTGAAACGGCGACTTCTGTTACTGAATAAGCAAACCGCTGAATGCCCTCCTCTCCCCTGCGAGTCGGACGTTCAGCGGTTTTTTTAGTTTGGTTTATCGTCCGGACGAACTTTTGGTAAGCGGAACGTCATCGCGAACGCGACGAGCGCACACAATACACCGCCGATGAAGACGAGCCGTAACCCGTCTGCTAAGGCCAGTTCCGCCGCCGTATGGACGGCATCTCCATACCGGTTCGCCGTCGTCGCTTGGAAAAATGGATCAATTGAATAACCGGATAATATTTTCGAATCGTTAAACGCTTGAATGATTGATAGATTAAAAATCGTCCCGAAGATGGCGACACCAAGCGTTTGTCCCGTCGTACTCAAAAAGGAGTTGACGGCCGTCGCTGAACCACGGAGCGAGCGACCGACTGATGTTTGCAAGACAACGATAAAGACCGGTTGCGATAAACCGAACCCGATTCCAATCAAGGAAACCGCAAGATAGAGGAACACATCACTCGTCTCACGTGAGATGAAGACTAAAATCAGCATCCCGACGACGAGTAACCCCATTCCGGTCATCGTTCGATAACGGGGTGACGCCGTCCCAATCGATCGGCCACCGATGATTGCCGTAATCGTCCAAAATAACGAGAGCGGCATCAACATGAAGCCGGCTTCAGTCGGACTTTTTCCGAGGACGCCCTGTGCGAAAATCGGGATATAGGCTGACATCGAGACAAGCACCCAGGCGGAGAAGAACACTGCCAGATTGATCACGGCAATGACCGGATGTTTGATAACAGCCGGCGGTAAGAGTGGATCACTCGCTTTTTTCTCGGCTTGATAGAAAAAGAATAATAAAACCGCACTGATCAAAAAACTACCGATGACCGTCGGACGTAAAAATTGTTCCGCTTCACTTCCTGATAACAGACCGTATAGTAACGCACTCATCCCGACCGCAAACAAGAGCGCTCCCCGATAATCGATTTTTCGCGACGTCTCCTTCACGGTTTCCTTGTAGAAGACGACAATCATGATGAACGACACAAGCGCAAACGGAACGTTCAACAGGAAAATATACCGCCAGGATAACGATTCGACTAAAAATCCACCGAGGAGTGGTCCAGCAACGCCGGATATCCCCCAAACGGCACTCAAGATTCCCTGAATTTTTCCACGTTCTTCATATGTATATAAATCGCCGATGATCGTCATGGCAATCGGCAGAACCGCTCCTGCTCCGATTCCTTGGACCGCGCGGAAAATGATTAGTGTCTCCATCGACTGCGCAAGCCCACACGCTAACGAAGCGAGTGTAAAAACGCCAATTCCAAATAACAAGACGCGTTTCCGACCGTATAAATCAGCCATCTTCCCGTAAATCGGCGTCGATACTGCCATAAATAAGAGAAATCCTGCAAAAATCCAACTGACGAGCTTCGCCCCATTTAATTCACTTGCCATGACGGGTGTTGCCGTCGCGACAATCGTTCCTTCGATTGCCGCTAAAAAAGTTGCTAACAACAGCGCAATCGTGACATTTTTTCTCATGCTTCCGCACTTCCTTTCTCTTTCTTATCATACCGGTTCTGCCCCTTGTTTCGAAAGTAAATGCTTACTCGGCAGGATTCAAGGGAACAATAGGGAATGGTACAATTAGAAAATGATTCAATTATGTGAATGGAGGATTTTGTTATGTTACGAAAAACAGCTTTAATTACAGGGGCTTCTGGCGGAATCGGACTTGATCTTGCCGTGCTCGCAGCGCGCGACGGGTTTGATTGTGTCTTAATCGCCCGAAACGAAAAAAAATTAACGGAACTTAAAAATGTTCTTGAAAAACGTTATCAAATCAAAGCCTATACGTTCGCAGCAGATTTATCACAGGCCGACAGCGTCTCACGTGTTCTGACGTACCTCGATGAACAAGAATTGACTGTTGATTTGTTATTCAACAACGCTGGTTTTGCGACATCCGGCCGTTTCGCGGAAATCGATCCATCGGAAGACATCGACTCGATTCATGTGAATGTCGTCGCTTTAACGGAACTGACGAAACGTTTGTTACCAGGTATGGTCGATCGTGGCTTCGGACGTATCTTGAACGTCGCTTCCGTCGCTGCTTTCATGCCGGGTCCATACATGAGCGTCTATTACGCAACAAAAGCCTACGTCCTGTCCTTCTCTGAAGCACTCGCTTCTGAACTTGATGGTTCAGGTGTTATGGTCTCATGCCTCTGCCCGGGACCGACGGATACAAACTTCTTTAATCGGGCAAACATCACATTGCCTTTCCAAAGCATGCCGTCACACCTCGTCGCCTTCGCAGGTTACCGCGGTACGCTTAAAGGGAAACGTGTAATCGTTCCAGGCGCGAGCAATCGGGCAATGGTTTCACTGGCTAAATTCTTACCTCGCCGTCTCTTGACAGAATTAACAGGTCGCATCCAAGATCCTGCTCGTCAAGATCAAGACACAACGGAAGAAGATCTCGCGTACTCCAATTAATCGATGCTTTCCTAAAACAAGTCCCGCTAGCTCGGCTAGCGGGACTTGTTTTATAGAGGAGACTTTTTTAAAAGGTTTAGTGTATTTGTTTTTTTCGCTCAAACCGACTCACAAATTGTGTCCGGAGCGTCTTCGGTAACGAAGTATAGCGGTACAGATAACGAAACGTGACGGCACTCGTCACCATGAGCATATACCCCGTCGCTAATACGAGTAACCACGCAACACATCCTAAAAAGAGACCCGCTTCAAAGTAAAGTTGTGACATCAATGCTCCTTCAGCGGACGTGATGAGCATCGCTGCCGGAAAAATTGCTGCAGCCAGTAAATAAAAGCCCGCATAGCGTCCACGAACAGTGTGTTTTAACAACAGAATACTGCCAAACAGTAAACAACAACTCGACATAAGTAACAATAAGACGACATATGGTAGTGACACGGATGAACTAAGCATCTTTTTTCACTCCAATCGAATCAGGTTAATGTTCTTTACCCGCCTTTCGGTCGATTGAGTGCAAAATCCGTAAAAAAGTCGGATGAAGTAATAAAATAAAGCAAACATTTCCGATTCCATGTACTAAATCAAATACCCCGCCTGTGACGACAAGTGTCAAAAAAGCTTCTCGTGAAAATGCTGTAAAAATTAAAAAGCCGAGGTTGCTGATCCAGCCATACAAAAATCCGGCGAGAAGCCCGTAACAGGCTAACAGCCATTTCGATTTCAATAGCGGTACGAGTCCGACGAGACTGATTGCCATGTAAGCAAGCGCTTGAAATAAAACGAACGGTCCGCTCCCTAAGAATAAACTCGACAGGACGACGACCAACAAACCCGCGACTGCACCGACGACCGGACTGACGTAGACGGCAAGTAACAGAACGAGTGCCGTGGCCGGTTGAATGTTCGGCAGACTCGAAAAAAGAATCCGTCCGACAATCGCCGCCGCAGTGACGAGCGCGATGAAGCGTAACATCGCTTCTGACAGCGGTCGACGCTCAAAACGGATAAACAGAATCAAAATGGACAGACAAGCGAGGAGAATCAGTCCCATCCATATAACCTACTTTGTTCTAAAAAAGTAGCCGCCGGACCATCAAACGCAATTTCACCTTGAACGAGATAAAGGACACGTGTCGCGTGACGGATTAAAAAGTCGTCATGCGTCGCCATCACGACTAACTTCATTGATTGTTCGACGAGTGTTTCGACGAATCGCTGCCGTTGTGCGTCCGTTAATCCTGCTGTCGGTTCGTCAAAATAATAAGCATCGTCGCTCCAGTCAAGCCGTTCAAACAATCGCTGTTTTTGTGAAGCGAACGTGCCCGGTCGACTGTCAACTTGAGGCGCAAGGGCCGGATGCGCAGGCAAGTAATTCTTTCGCCCGCGTCGTTTCACTTTTCCATACAAGGGACGCTCGACGCCGAGTAAGAGCCGTAGCAACGTCGACTTCCCACTCCCGTTGGCACCGACGAGCACCACTCGTTCCCCTGCCGCTAAACTGAGGCGGGATACGTCTAACGCATAGCGCGTCTGCATCGGATAACGATGTTCGACGGCCCACATCTCATCATAGAGGTCTCCTTGAGTTGCTTGCTCGAACACAATCTGTTCTAAATCCGCTTGATCAGTGACTGAATAATAGATACGACATGTAAAACGACGTTCCATCTCACTCAGCAAATCGACCAATCGCCGTTTTCGCACGTGATCTAAAAACAGGAAGGGATTGTCTAAGAAAAGACTTGGCGGTAACGAAGCGAGCGCATATCCAACTGAAACGAGTTGCTGCTCTCCGGATGATAACTCACTTACCTCTCGCTCAAAGAACGGTTCTAGTCCGAGGAGTGTCGTAAGTTCTCCCGCGACAAACAGACTTGTTGTCGCTAGTAAATCACGGACTCGCCCATGTAGCAGTCGTTCCGGATAGATGATGGGCTGTCCCGCTTCGGCCGCGAGACGCTCAAGCTGTCCGGTCGCTTTGCTGTCGTTTGAAATAATCGTTGGCATCACGAAAAGCTCCTTTCGAACAGAGTAAAATCATCGGCAATACGACTGCACCAACATAAGCATACGAGGTCAACAACAGACTGCTGACACTAAGCAAAATCACACCCGTCCGAATGTCACGCAGCGTTAGTTTTCGAAGTCTGCTCGGTACGGCGTCAATCGGTAATAAATGATACATCGCCATTCGTTCTAACTGCTCCGATAATGAATGATGCCGATGGCTCATCTTCACTTCCGGCCATGTCCGGAGCAAAGACGGAATTAGTGCAAGCACGAGCCCGGTTAGTCGCGTCAGTCGTGGTAACATCCGAAACAAAGGTCCCATCTGTTCGAGACGAACAAGCGTGAACACGAGTTGACTTGACGTGATAAATAAGGTGATTTGTACGCTGACCGCCAGAATCCCAATCACATCAATCGATGCGCCATAGAGAAGTGGAACCATCATCATCAATGTATAGAGTAGCGGTAACATGAGATAACGAAAGACCTCGAACTGACGAATGGTAATGAAAAAGATGAGATGGACGAGCGCGAGCATTCCTATATGATCCTGCAAGACGAACGGGACCGATAGCATCACCATCAAAAAAAGAGCAACATTCAATGGATGAAGTCGCTCCCGTTCTGTCTTACTGAAAATAAGCCATTGCATCTTTTTCAAATCGCCATTCAAGGCGATCTCCGTCTTGAAGTTCGTAACTTCCCGCTCCGACCTCACCCGGTTTTTCATTGACGCCGAATACCCAGCCGCTGCTTGCTCCAGCTGACTTTTCTCGAACTCCCTCGACGGCTGTGACATAAGCCATCTCACCTTTTCCTGTTTTGACGACATCTAACTTCGTTTCTTCGAGCGCATCCAGCGCCGTCTCTTCTTGATCAAAACACATTGCTTCCTCAAACAACGTCTTGTCCTTTGCATGGTTGACGACCGAGACGTCAACCTTCACGTCGCAGGCCTCTGTTTTCGAGCTCTTAGGCTCCGCTTCCTCAGAACACCCTGCTAAGATAAGTAAACTTCCCGCTAATATCCACTGTTTCATCGAACGACTCCCTTTCGCCTTGATGTCTCAAAGCTGTAATTGTACAACAAAATCTTTTTCTCACGAAGGGATTGTCCGTCCGCCCGCAAATAGGTCAAGCGAATTGCGTTCGCGAGGACGTCTTCTCCTGTATTGACATAAGGGATCAACTCCCCTTGATCATCAATTAATAACACGGTCGCATCTTGTAGACTAAACGTTTCATAAAGACCATCCATATCCATCTCGACATACGGTGTCTTTGATTCATGTAATATTTGTTTAATCGACAGCTGGCGTAACGTATCAAACGAACGAGACGCATCAATCAGTTTCTGGTAATACGATTCGAGCGATCGTTCCATCACTTCTTCACGTGGTCGATACGTGATTGTGCCTGTGATTTCTTGATAGGAAATGTCATAGCGGACGAACCGCTTCGGGCTTTTAGCAATGACTTCGAACGTCGCATTCCGCAAATTGCCACCCTGGTCAAATAATAGTTCGCTTTGCTCGAGCCGTAACGACTCATCTCCGACCCGCTTCTCAATTTGGTTCAACAAGTGATTGAACGACTGATCCGTAATCATCACTCGCCCAATCTGTTGTGTTTCTTCACGGACTGTAAACGTATCAAACGGACCGGCGAATAATTGCAATAAAAAAAATAAAAATCCGAACAAGGCCATATACCGTTTGTAGCGTGAGTTTTTTTGCGGATGAAGCACGATTAAAAATAGAATGATTCCAAGTGGTAACTGAATATCATAGACTGGAAATGAAACGGAACCTAAGCAGGCATAAAAGACAAGTTTCATGTAGAGATAACGTTCTTTTTCCGTCCTTTTTTCTAGTAAGAATGCGAGTAGGACGGCTGCTAATAAAAAGAGTGCCCACCGAATCAATACGTCCATCACTTACGCCTTCACTTGGACGGATTGATGATCCACCATGAGATACGATTCAGGGAATACTTCCCGTGCTTCACGTTCTAAGTGATCCTCTTGCTCGACATAACGGGCTGAGACATGTGTCAATAATAATTTTTTCGCTTCCGCTTGTTTTGCAATTCCCGCCGCCTGACGTGCTGTCGAGTGTCCGAAACGTCCCGCATGTTCTGTTTCGGTATCGGCGAACGTCGCCTCATGAATCAACACATCGACTCCCCGCGCTAAGCGGATGCTCGCTTCGCAAGGTGTCGTATCGCCTAAGACGGCCAACTTCACGCCTGGTTTCGGTTGCCCTAAAAAATCTGATGACTCGTAAAGCGTTCCCTCAAACTCGAACGAATCGCTTTGTTTAATTTGTTTATAGAGTGGACCGGACGGAATACCGTGCTCCTTTAAGCGATCGACGAGCAACATCCCTTTTTCTTGATGCCCTTCGATCCGGTACCCATACGCTAAAAAACGATGCTCAAGTGCGGCGACCGTAATCGTAAAACCTTCATGTTCGTACGTTTGACCCGCTTCGACTTCAATCACGTCTAGCGGATAACGTAAATATGTCCCTGTGACACGAAGTGTCGCATCGAGCCATTCCTGTAACCCCTTCGGTCCATAAATCGTCAATCGTGTCGTTCCTTCAAGCGCTGCCCGCGTACTGATGAAACCGGGCAAACCAAAAATATGATCCCCGTGAAGATGAGTGATGAAAATCGTGCTGACTTTTCGTGGTTTAATCGGACTGTATAAGATTTGGTGTTGCGTCGCCTCACCACAATCAAACAACCACGTCATCTTCGGGTGCATCAAGGCGATTGACGACACGTTTCGTTGTTTTGAAGGCATACCTGCTCCTGTACCTAAAAAATAAAATTCCATCTTTTTCCCCTTTTCGTAAAATTAGCATTTTTCATACACAAAATACATCTTTCACACAATGAATCATGGTAAACTGTACCCATACTGATTCGAAAGGTGGTTTTTTCCATGACCAAAATCGAACGGACCTATGCACGAATCGTACACGAAGCCCGGATGCTGAACGAGAACTATCGGCAAAAGTACGGCAAGTCGATTCAGATTCAAGAAATCGCGACGACCTTATTATGTACTGAAGAATTTGTTCTTGAGTCAATGGAGTTCGTCGAACGTCCTCAATTAACTTAATCGTAAACGAACAAAGAGTGTACCGCAATATAGCGGTACACTCTTTTCATTATCTTCTCACTTATTTGTGATGTAATCGACGAGCGTAACACATAGTTCTGCCGTCTTGACGAGTTCTTCGATCGGCATTCTTTCATTCGTCGTATGGATGTCTTCGTATCCGACTGCTAAGTTGACTGTCGGAATACCGAAACCAGCGATGACGTTCGCATCTGAACCGCCACCTGAATGAAGTAAACGTGGTGTCCGCCCAAGTTGCGCAATTGCAGCTTTCGCAACTTCGACGACTTGATCTCCGTCTTCGAACTTGAAGCCAGGATACATGACTTTGACTTCGACTTCAGCACGTCCGCCGAGTTCAGCGGCTGCTTCTTCAAAGGCAGCTTTCATTTTTTCTGTCTGGGCTTCCATCTTCGGTGCAACGAGTGAACGTGCTTCTGCGAAGATTTCTACATAATCGCAGACGATGTTCGTCGATGGACCACCACCACTGAATCGGCCGACATTTGCTGTCGTCTCTTCATCAATTCGACCAAGCGGCATTTTCGCGATGGCTTTTGCAGCAATCGTAATGGCAGAAACACCTTTTTCAGGCGCAACCCCAGCATGTGCCGTTTTGCCATAGATTTTAGCATTCACTTTCGCTTGTGTCGGGGCAGCCGTGATGATATCGCCCACTTTACCGTCTGAATCAAGGGCAAACCCATAGTCTGCATCGATTTTTGATGGATCGAGGACCATCGCCCCGACAAGACCTGATTCTTCGCCAACTGTGATGACGAATTGAATCTGTCCGTGCGGTTGCTTCGTTTCATTCAAGACGTGGACCAGCTCGATGATTGATGCAAGACCCGCTTTATCATCTGCCCCGAGGATTGTCGTACCATCCGTTTTGACATACCCATCCTCGATGATCGGTTTAATCCCTTGTCCCGGGAATACCGTATCCATATGTGACGTGAAATAAATTTTATCGACCCCGTCTTTTGTTGCTGGAAGTGTGACGATTAAGTTATTTCCTTTATGTTCCGTTTTCGATGATGCATCATCTTCAAAGACGTCACATCCGAGTTCTGTGAACGTTTTTTTCAAATGGGCACAAATTTGTGCCTCTTCTTTTGATTCTGAATCGATTTGGACTAACTCTAAAAATGTATCAAGTACACGTTTCTCATTGACCATGCTAGATTCCTCCTCATGTAAGTACTATTCGACTAGCGCTTTTTCAGTATACCATCAACTGACTGATTTGCACTTCAGAAGGGTTGTTTGTACAATAACAGTAATTACGTTTGCATTTTAGAAAGGAGTTGCACCTGTCATGTCACGCCCATCCAAACAACAACGTCTCATCAAGTGGACGACGATTGCGATCTTAGCAATCTTCTTACTTGGTACTTTTGCCTCGACGATGTTTTATTTCTTCTGATCTCGCGACGAAACGCTGCTTTAATTGTAAATATTGCTCCGTTTCTTGCAACATGTGCAACAGCGCGGACCGGACTTCGAACTCTTCACGTGTCGTCGGTAACGGCGAAGCACGGAAGGTCGCGAGTAAGTCCGCCAGTTCTTGTAAAAATAAACTTGCGTCGGCCTCCGGACGGACATTGTCACCAATCGTCCGAAACAGGTCGGCGACTTTTTTGCCTTCTTCGACGATTAACACCAAATCATCAACATTACGGACGATTCCGCGGAGCAGTTCGAACTGTTGCTCCCGCATCCGGAAATAGCTGTAGTCCTCGTCATCATTTCGACGACCGATGGCATTGCCCATCCGTTTTAACGAAGCGTCCTTTCCTTCCCGCAACAAGCGTTCCGTTTCTTCGAGCGTCAGCGAATGATGATTGATCCGCCCCGTCTCGATCGCCGCGGCGACTTCAAAGAACAAAGCAGCAATCCGTTTATCGATTTGCTGACGGCGCTCCGTGATGACACGGTCAAGGCTCGGCATATACATATTGACGAGTAATCCGACACCGACGCCAATCAAAATCAAGTAGACTTCATTTAAAAAAATCGCAAGGTTGAGTTGTCGTGCCGTGTAAAGATGCGTCAAGATGACGACACTCGTAATAAAACCGTCCTGTAGACGGAGGCGTTGCGTCAACGGAAGGAATATAATGAAATAAAGTGCTAAAGCAACTGGCCGATAACCGATGATTTCGAAAATCAGGAAACCGATTCCGATGGCAAGAATCGACGCCATCATGCGTTCGTACGATGAACGAATTGATTTTTTCCGCGTCGCTTGAATACTCAAGATGGCGATGATGGCGGCGAAAACATAGTAGTCGAGTTGCATCTGCTCTGCAATCCACATCGCAAGTGCGGCTGCGACGGCCGTTTTTAAAGTCCGATATCCAATGAACATCGAGTTCCCCCCTATTCTTTGTTAGACTACCTATCCTTTACCCAAGTTGTCTATCGATTTTTTGAAGGACGTGATTTTTTGAGTACACGCACGATTCGTCCCGGCCGTCCCGCAAAAAAAGCGGGATCCCTGAAAGGACTGTTATTTTTCTTTTTGCTCGGGATCGTTCTATTCTATTTGTTGAAGGACGATCCACCGTCCGTCTTAAAACCGGCTGCTCCGTACATCGCTGAAAAATATCAAGAAGGTCAAGTCGCGACGGAACAAGAATTCGATACGTTCAGCGAAGCGAAAACCTACCTTGGTGACGACCGTGGTGCCGTTAAACGAACCGAGGATGACCGTTATCTCTACTTGACTGGTCCCGGTATCGGGATCGTCGACGAAGGTGGTACGCTCAACATCTATCAAGACGAATCGTTAAAAAAACGGTTGACATATGTCGCGTCCGGTAGCCGTTTAACACTGCGCGACTTCGGTCCAGACGTCAGTCGGATTGAAATTGCCGGTGTCCGCGGCTTCGTTGCGTCGGATCGGTTGACCTTGTATCCCCTTGAACGATCGACGAACCGATCGTTTTACGAACGAACGGGTGATACGTTACGTCACTACATCGTCGCGAACGCCGGACTCGGCGGCTGGATTACCGTCGGACGTGCCCCAAAAGACATTTCGAAGCGGACGACCGACTATGTCGAAGTGACGACATTGACGAAAGATTTACGGAAACCGACTCCTTTGTCCGCAAAAGAGCTTGATGCCTTCATCAAAAACAATGCGCCCGATAGTCCGTTGATCGGTACTGGGAAGACGTTCAAAAAAGTCGAGCGTGATTTTGATATCAATGCCGCCTATCTCCTCGCTCATGCGATTCATGAATCAAATTACGGTCGGTCGACGATTGCCCGTGAAAAATTCAATCTGTTTGGCGTCAATGCGACGGATATTGCACCTGGTCAAAATGCAACGGCTTATAAATCGCTTGACGACTCGATTCGAAAAACGGGTCAGTTTATCGCCCGCGACTACCTCGCGACGGATGGTAAGTACCACCGTGGACCGTTCCTCGGAAATAAAGCAAAAGGAATGAACGTTTTTTATGCATCGGATCCTTACTGGAGCGAAAAAATCGCTGGTATCCTGTACAAAATGGACGCCTTCTAATTCCGAGATATGATACACTAATGGGCGAGACATTAACCATTGAGGAGTGATTCAGCATGGAAAAAGTATTGATTTTTGGTCATAAAAATCCGGATACGGATACGATTACGTCAGCAATCGCGTACGCTGAACTGAAGAAAGCATTAGGTGTGAATGCCGAAGCGATACGTTTAGGCGAAATCAATGATGAAACACAATTCGCACTCGATCAATTTAAAATCGCTGCACCGCGTCTTGTTACGGCAGTCGCTGCCGAAGCATCACACGTCATTCTCGTCGACCACAACGAACGTCAACAAAGTGCCGACGACATCGCTGACGTCACGGTCACAGAAGTCATCGATCACCACCGGATTGCGAACTTTGAGACATCAGATCCGATCTACTACCGCGCTGAGCCCGTCGGTTGTACGGCAACGATTTTGAACAAACTTTATAAAGAACATGGTGTCGCGATCAAACCGGAAATCGCAGGTTTGATGTTATCGGCAATCGTTTCCGATTCATTGTTGTTCAAGTCACCGACATGTACGGAAGAAGACATCGTCGCTGCACGTGAACTTGCAGAAATCGCCGGTGTCGATGCAAACGTCTACGGTTTGAACATGCTCAAAGCAGGTGCTGACTTATCGAAAAAATCAATCACAGAATTGATTTCACTTGACGCAAAAGAGTTTTCGATGGGCGCACACAAAGTCGAGATTGCTCAGGTCAATACGGTCGATACAGCTGAAGTGTTACTTCGTCAAGCTGAGCTTGAAGAGCAAATCAATACGATCATTCTCGAAAAAGAACTCGATCTGTTCGTGTTCCTCGTGACTGACATCTTAACAAATAATTCAGTTGCGCTCGTACTCGGACAACAAGCACCACTCGTCGAACAAGCTTATGGAATTGAAGCAACCAACCACCTCGTTTACCTCGAAGGTGTCGTTTCACGGAAGAAACAAGTTGTTCCAATCCTGACAGATACTGCCGTTAGTTCAAAATAATCGACTACAAAAAAGAAGGAGTTCACTCCTTCTTTTTTGAATACTAATAATGAATGGTTGTTCATTCAGACTAAAGGGGGAGAAGTTAATGGCACAAACGATCATGGTGACAGGCGGTACGAGCGGTATGGGGAAAGCAATGGCACTCGCCTTAAAAGAAGCCGGCTGGAACGTCGTCGTCACAGGACGTGACTTGGAACGGTTACAACAAACGGATCATGAACTAAAGCAGATTGAGGGGGAGCATCTGACCATTCAAATGGATGTGCGTGATACCGATGCCTGTATCGCGGCTGTCAATCAAGCACGGGAAACGTTCGGTCGCTTAGAGGCACTCGTGAACAATGCGGCCGGAAATTTCATCTGTCCGACGGATGAGCTGTCTCCGAACGGATGGAAGACGGTCATCGACATTGTCCTCAATGGGACATTCAATTGTTCACACGCGCTTGTCAAAGGCTGGCAAGAAGATGACGTCAAAGGTGGACAGATTTTAAACATCGTCGCTTCTTACGCGTGGCAAGCTGGAGCCGGTGTCGCTCCGAGTGCTGCCGCAAAAGCCGGAGTCTTGAATTTGACGCGGACGCTTGCCGTCGAGTGGGGGTATAAGTATCATGCCCGCATCAATGCGATCAGTCCGGGGCCGATCGAACGGACGGGTGGTGCCGATAAACTGGCGATGTCACCGGAACACGCGGAACGAATTCGTCGCAATGTACCACTCGGACGGTTCGGGACACCGGAAGAAATCGCTGGACTCGCCGTCTGGATGGTCTCCGATCAAGCAAGCTACTTAAATGGAGAATGCATCGCACTGGACGGCGGTCACTGGCTGAACAAACAACCGTTCTGACTATCACAATCACCTTCCAAAGCGGGAGGTGATTTTTTCATTTCGTTTCTCCTCTAAAAATTAACTATGTTTATAAATCATTATCGAAAGGAAAAAAGAACAATGGAATAAGGGAGGAATCAGTTATGTGGATGGCTTTAGGTTGGGGCGCACTCGCCGGGGGCGCAGTCGTCATCGGAGCATTGATTGGTTTATTTTTACCGATGAAGCAACGGTACATCGGATATGTCATGTCATTCGGTACGGGGATCTTGATTGGGGCAGCGACGTTCGAACTGCTCGACGAAGCCTTGAATAAATCAACGACGTTCATCGTCGCTATCTCGTTCATCGTCGGTTCTCTCGTCTTTACAGGATTTGATTTTTTTGTTTCTTCGCGAGGTGCGAGTAAACGGAAACGTTCAGGCGGCGGAAACGAAGGGACCGGCACCGCCATCTTTTTCGGAACGATTTTAGATGCGATTCCGGAATCGATCATGATTGGGGCAAGCTTATTGTCGGGGAATGTCAGTGCGGCACTCGTTGCGGCGATTTTCGTCAGCAATATTCCGGAAGGTCTCTCGAGTACGACCGGACTTCAAAAAGACGGATTTTCGAAGAAAAAAATCTTCATCATGTGGGGTGTCGTCTGGTTGATTTCTGCCCTCGCCTCGCTCGCCGGCTATTCCGTGCTTGCTAACCTACCCGATATGCAATTTGCGATGATCGGCGCCTTCGCAAGCGGTGGCATCATCGCGATGCTCGCTTCGACGATGATGCCGGAGGCGCATGAGGAAGGTGGCACGATCGTCGGACTACTCGCCTCACTCGGTCTCATCACTGCCATCATCCTTAGCTGAAGCTCGGTGATTTTAAAAGAGCTTGACGATAAGGACCGAGCTAGAAAGTGCCGGTGAATCCGCATCATTTACGGATTCACCGGCACTTTTTGCGCACAGGACGGAACTATCGGAACAGAGAGCGCGGACGGATTGAGTCTTGAATCAACTCTTGTGTCCGTTTTTCACAACTCCCACTCCGTCTGAAAACGTTCCAAAAATTCAACCATGAACGCATGCCGTTCCTCTGCGATGCCTTTTGCCGTTTCGGTATTCATCAAATCCTTTAACAAAAGTAACTTCTCATAAAAATGATTGATTGTGCTCGAAGGACTCGTCCGGTCTCCCGGCTTGCGTGGTCTTAAACCGGGTACATGCATCGGTGCTTGGGTCAATGCTCCATACTGGAAGGTCCGGGCGACCCCGATGGCACCGATTGCATCTAACCGATCTGCGTCCTGGACGATTTTCCCTTCCAGCGTCTCAAGTGGTGGACGGTCCCCCCCTTTAAATGACATCCCATCAATGATTTGAAGGATTTTCTGTTTCCGAGTGTCTGAGACTTTCCCGGATAAAAACGCATCGACGGAAGAAAGTGTTCCGCCGAGTTTCTCGTCCGCGACATCATGCAGGAGTGCCGCCAGTTCAATCGTCAGCAAATCCCCGCCTTCCGTCGCAGCAATCTGTAAAGCCATCTTCCGGACCCGTTCGATATGGGCATAGTCATGTCCTGAAAAATCCGTCGCGTGAAAGGCACGGACGAACTGTTCCGTTTCGTTAATCATAAAAATCCTCCCACTCCGTCCGCAACAATCCGTAAAGCAGCATGTCATGCCGCTTACCATCCCGTTTTAAAAATTGCCGGTACGTGCCTTCGTGGACGAAGCCGAGTCGTTCGTATAATGCAATCGCACGCTCATTATAGGCAAAGACCGTCAACTGGATCCGCTCGAGGTTGAGCTCATAAAAGGCGTATCGCAGTAATAGCTGTAATGCTTTTCGCCCATACCCTTTCCCGGTTTCACTTGGGTCGATTCCAATCATCAACCAAGCCGTCCCGTTCGACCATAAGATATCTTCGAGGGAGACGATACCAATCAGACGCTCGGCATCCGTCCGACGAACGGCGAACCGAAACGTCTCATGGGCATCACTCGCAAGCATCCCGTTGATTTTTTCATCTGACAAGAAGCGATATGGTGTCGCACTCAAGTTTCGTGCAAACGTCGCATCGTCAAGAAAGCCCCGATAGACGTCCGTATCTGCCGCTTGGAAACGTGTCAGCCGGATGCCTTTCCCCTCTAGTAACTTCACTTCATTCATCCTCCTCAAAAAACGCCACCCCTTTGATGAAAGAGATGGCGGTTATGTGTTATAAGACTTTTTCCAAGAATTTTTTCGCACGGTCGGTTTTCGGATGATCGAACAACTCGACCGGTGTTCCTTCTTCCATCAAAATGCCTTCGTCGAGGAACAGGACACGGTCGGCGACTTCTTTTGCGAAGCCCATCTCGTGCGTGACGATGACCATCGTCATCCCACTTTCCGCGAGTTGCTTCATGACATCGAGGACTTCATTGACCATTTCCGGGTCGAGTGCTGATGTTGGTTCATCGAACAACATGACGTTCGGCTCCATCGCGAGGGCA
The DNA here is from genome assembly GCF_018618595.1 of Exiguobacterium sp. s133. Taxonomy (NCBI): domain Bacteria; kingdom Bacillati; phylum Bacillota; class Bacilli; order Caryophanales; genus Exiguobacterium; species Exiguobacterium sp. s133. The sequence continues at coordinate 2,588 of NZ_JACSMK010000013.1, read as the reverse complement.
CGCGCGATCGCAACACGTTGCTTTTGACCACCGGATAGCTGGTTCGGGAAATTATCCCGTTTTTCAGCGAGACCCACGCGTTCAAGTAATACTTCGCCACGTTTGATTGCGTCCTCTTTTGATAAACCGAGGACATTGATTGGGGCATAAATTAAGTTATCGAGCACTGACTTATGAGGGAACAGGTTAAACTGTTGAAACACCATCCCGATGTTTTGACGCGCTTTCGCGATATTCGCTTTCGGTTTTGTCAATTCGAAGCCGTCGACATTAATCATTCCACCTGTCGGTTGCTCCAAAAGGTTGATACAACGTAAGAACGTCGACTTCCCTGAACCCGACGGTCCGATAACTGCGACGACTTCCCCACGGCCGACTGTCGTCGTGATGCCTTTTAATACTTCTAACTTTCCGAACTGTTTGTACAGATCGGTGACTTGAATCATAGGTTCCATCTGATTACCCACTCTTTCTCATAGCTTTTTCGACTTGTTGACCAATCAAGGACAATCCCATGACAAGGACGAAATAGACGAGTCCCGCAAATAACAAGGGTTCGAAGTACAATGCTTTTTCTCCACCGACGACTTGCGCTCGGCGCATAATATCGAGAACACCGACTGTCGAGACGAGTGCCGACTCTTTTGTTAACGTAATCATTTCATTCATGATGGCTGGTAAAATGTTTTTGAACGCTTGCGGTAAGATGATTGACCGCAATTGTTTCATGTATGGGATACCGAGTGCATCCGCTGCTTCCCATTGTCCACGATCGACTGCTTGAATTCCTGCCCGGATGATTTCCGAGATGTAAGCACCCGAGTTTAATGAAAAGGCGATGACAGCGGATTGATAGCCTGTCGTGACGTAACCTGTCAGTTGCGGTAAACCGAAGTGAATGATTGCCAGTTGCAAAATCAAGGGTGTTCCACGAAAGACTGCCGTATACGCGTGTCCAATGAAGCGAATGAATTTGCTTTTCGTAATTTTAAGGGCTGCCACGATGATTCCGATCAACATCCCTGCGACGGCAGCGACGAGCACGACTTGGAACAGAACTGGAATCCCTTGCAGAATATATGGGATTGAATCTTGAATCTTTGTAAAGTCTATCATAACCAAACTCCTAACGTCGCGCAAAAGGGATGGATTTACCCCCACCCCTATGTGCTTCTCTTATTTTGCTTCTTTTTGGAACCATTCTTCTGCAAGTTTGTCGATTTCACCCGCATCGATCATCTTTTTCAACTCTTTGTTGAACTCGTCACGCATCTTGTCGCCTTTTTTGAAAGCGGCGGCTGAACCCGTCGGTCCGTCTTCTTTAATTTCATACGTTTTTAACGATTCGTCTTGATCCATGTATTTGACCGCTACAGCATCTTCGATGATGAGCGCATCAATCCGACCCGTATTGAGTTCTTGAATGATTTCCGGAATTTTATTCAACGAGACGGCTTCGCTGTCTTTATAACGATCTTTTGCAATGCCTTCTTGAATCGATCCAAGTTGGACGCCGATTTTTTTACCTTTCAGTTCATCTTCCGAACTAATCGCTTCGTCTTTTGTCATGACGAGGTTCTTTGATTCGAAGTAAACATCTGTGAAATCAGCGTTTTTCTTCCGCTCGTCTGTCGGTGTCATTCCTGCCATGACAAAATCAACCCGACCTGAGCTGAGTGCTCCGAGTAAGCTACCGAACTCCATGTCTTCAATTTTCAAATCATAACCGAGGTTTTTTGTAACTTCTTTTGCGATTGCGACATCAAATCCAACGATGTCGTCCCCTTTCGCCGTATCGATGTATTCAAACGGGAAGTAATCTGCTGACGTTCCCATCGTTAATACTTTACTGTCATCACTTGAACCGCCTGATGAATCATCTGATGCACCACATGCTGCCATCGTAAGTGCGAGAATGCCTGCCATTGCCGTTGCTACTAATTTTTTCATGAATAAATTCCCCTTCCAACGCTCAATTGTCAGAACTTTAACAATAGTATGACTTATGTTTTTTTCTAATTCAATACTAAATAGCTCTGATCCGATTTATTACTTTTAGGATATACGAATATTTATTCATTGTAAAGTATAATTATCTCGTAATAATGCATAAATCGATTCTTTTTATACAAAACATGAGTAAATAACCACTTTTGAATCCGCTTACATTTTTATTGCTATCCTCGGATTTTAATCATGGGTACTTTCTAACTCGAAAAAGGGGATGCTATTGATTCGATTCGTCTTTCTTTTTTCATTGCTCTTTCAATAAGTCGGCCTCTGCTTCAGGGGGACTGCTAAAAAAACATCTCTTTCGCGCACACTCACTTTCACGACAAATTAAAACCGTGTTTCAATTAAGAAACACGGCTCTAGACTGTAGTCAAAGTGCCATTGGGCGATAAAAGCGTTTTTTTCGTTGCTTTCCTCGGGCGAGGCGCAAGCCGTTGCTCCTTGGTCCTAATGGACAACGAGCAGGGTCTTGCCTGCCTCTGAAAGTGAACTGCTCCCCGTCAAGTAGACAGGTCAAATAATATAAATTTTTTAAACGGCTTGAGCCCTGAATTCCAGCGGACTTAAGCCGTTTA